>NZ_JAOCEA010000008.1:0-276801 GCF_029841165.1 Pseudomonas sp. GD03842
CCGTTGCACCCTGTAGGAGCGCGCTTGCCCGCGATTGCGGTGTATCTGCGGTATCTGTTGCCTGACACAACGCTGTCGCGGGCAAGCGCGCTCCTACAGTCCAGCCTTCGGTGTGGGCCCGTTCGGCCTCCCCAATGGGTCCTCAGCTCCCTTGTGAACCAAGCCCATCTGCAACAGGGTGACGGCGCAAAAATAACCCCGCCATTGCACCCCGTAGGAGCGCGCTTGCCCGCGATTGAGGTGTATCTACGATAAATCTGTTGCCTGACACAACGCTGTCGCGGGCAAGCGCGCTCCTACAGTCCAGCCTTCGGTGTGGGCCCGTTCGGTCTCCCAAATTGGTCCTCAGCTCCCTTTTCATGTTTTAATTGAACGTTCAATCAAGTTAAACCGGTGGTTCGCTGCCCTTCAGACCAGGAGGCCTACCCTTGCCGTATTTGCTCTGCATGAACGTTTCACTCGTTACGCTGAGGACAGATTCATGAGTGCGTCGAGCGCGCAAACCAGCGCGTCGGTCCGCATGAATGGGCCTGTTTTCTACTTCGCTGCCAGTTTCATCCTGCTGTTCGGACTGATCGTCATCCGTTATCCGGACGCAGCAGGCCAGTGGCTCCTTGCCGCGCAGAACTGGGCCGCCAACACCGTTGGCTGGTACTACATGCTGGCGATGACGCTTTACTTGCTGTTCGTGGTGGTCACCGCGCTGTCCGGCTACGGGAAGATCAAGCTCGGTGCCGATCACGACCAACCCGAGTTCAGTTACCTGTCCTGGGCCGGGATGCTGTTCGCGGCGGGTATCAGCATCACGCTGTTCTTCTTCTGCGTCTCCGAACCCCTGACCCACATGCTGCAACCTCCGCAGGGCGAAGGAGGCACGACCGAGTCGGCGCGGCAAGCGATGCAGCTGCTGTTTCTGCACTGGGGCCTGCACGGCTGGGGCGTTTTCGCCTTCGTTGGCATGGCGCTCGCCTATTTCGCTTATCGTCACAACCTGCCGCTGGCGCTGCGTTCGGCCCTCTACCCGCTGATCGGCAAGCGGATCAACGGGCCCATCGGCTATGCCGTTGACGGATTCGGCATCATCGCCACCGTTTTCGGCCTGGGTGCCGACATGGGTTTCGGCGTACTGCACCTCAATTCCGGCTTGGATTACCTGTTCGGCGTGGCCCACACCCATTGGGTTCAGGTCGGGCTGATCACGCTGATGATGGGCGCCGCGATAATCGTTGCGGTGGCTGGGGTCGATAAGGGCGTGCGGGTCATGTCGGACATCAACATGCTGCTCGCTTGCGCGCTGCTGCTGTTCGTCTTGTTTGCAGGGCCGACTCAATACCTGCTCAATACCTTGGTGCAGAACGTCGGCGATTACCTCGGCGCATTGCCGGTCAAGAGCTTTGACGTGTACGCCTACAACGGCCCAAGTGACTGGCTGGGTGGGTGGACCGTGTTTTATTGGGCCTGGTGGATCGCGTGGTCGCCGTTCGTCGGGCTGTTCATCGCCCGCATTTCCCGTGGCCGAACCATCCGCGAGTTCGTTTTCGGTGTCTTGCTGATCCCGCTGGGCTTCACCTTGGCCTGGATGTCGATTTTCGGTAACAGCGCGCTTGATCTGGTGCTCAACCATGGCATGGCGGCACTTGGGGTGTCTGCCATCGAGGACCCTTCCACGACCCTCTACCTGATGCTGCAGAATTACCCGTGGAGCAAAACCGTCATTGCCGTCACGGTGTTCATCAGCTTCGTTTTCTTTGTCACCTCGGCAGACTCGGGCACCGTCGTACTTTCAACCCTCTCAGCCAAAGGCGGTAGCGCTGATGAAGATGGGCCCAAGTGGTTGCGTGTTTTCTGGGGCGTGATGACGGCACTCATTACCAGCGGCTTGCTGTTTTCGGGCAGTATCGATGCCTTGAAGTCAGCGGTCGTACTCACTTCGCTGCCGTTCTCGCTGATTTTGCTGACGATGATGTGGGGGCTGCACAAGGCGTTTTACATGGAGTCGCAGCGGCAAATCGCTCAGCTTTATTCCTTGGCGCCAGTCTCCGGTGCCCGGCGTGGAGGCTGGCGTCAACGCCTCAGCCAGGCGGTGCATTTCCCCTCCCGTGACGAGGTCTATCGTTTTCTCGATCAAACGGTGCGACCAGCCATCGAAGACGTCACGGCGGTTTTTCAGGAGAAGGGCCTGAGCGTCGTTACCCAGCCTGATCCGGCGAGCCACACGGTAGGGTTGGAAATCGGCCACGGTGAAGAGCGGCCGTTCATCTATCAGGTTGCGATGCGCGGTTACTTCACGCCGTCGTTCGCGCGTGCCGGAATGGGCTCCAAGCAACTCAACAATCGCCGGTATTACCGAGCAGAGGTGCATTTGAGCGAGGGCAGCCAGGATTACGACCTGGTGGGCTACACCAAGGAGCAAGTGATCAACGACATCCTCGACCAATACGAGCGGCACATGCAGTTCTTGCATCTGGTGCGTTGACCGGCCGGCTCTCACGAAATGGATCAGGCAGTCAGCGCAACGTCTGCGCCTGGGCGTCAGCCTTTGTGATTGAGCTTGCTTTGGCGAACGCGGCCTGCTGTCCTTGCAATGCCGGCGCATCCAAGGCATGGGGCGCTTGCAGATGGGTGTGCAGCAGCCGCAGCGCAGGCGTATCGAGCGCCTGTGCCGCGTAGCACAAACCCACCCGGCGTATGAGGCTGGGCGCGCGGGCCGTTCGTGTGATCACGCCGGGTTGGTGGCTGACCATCGACTCTGGCAGCATTGCCAACCCTGCACCGGCGGCGACCAACCGCAATGCCAGCGTCAGGGACCCAGCGGTGGCCGCCACCGAGCCCGAGTTGCGGTTGTACACCTCCATCAAGCGTTGATGAGAGGGGTGCGATGGGCAGGTGATCCACGGCACGTTGCTCAATTGCGCCTCGTCCAGATGAGGGTGATCGGCCAGCGGATGAGTCACTGGAAGCGCCAGTACGAATGGCTCTTCCCACAATGGCAAAAACAGTTCGTCTTCGCAGCAGTCTTCCTCCACTGACAGACGTGCATCGCCGCTGCAACCCTCCTGCAGCGTCAACAGCAGATTCGGGACCGCTCTGTAGGCCATGACGAGAAAGGCTTCCAGATGACGGGCAGCGATTTCGTTTTCCACGCCAATTTCCAGCGCCAATCGGTCATTGCGTTGACGGAACTGATGCGTCAATGCCTGAGCTTCCGCCAGCAATCGGCGCGCTTGTGGATAAAGTGTGCGGGCATCGTCCGTGACTTCAACGCCTCGGGGCAAGCGCTCGAACAGCGTCGTGCCGAGTGCCTCCTCCAACTGGCGGATCGTTACCGACAGGGTTGGCTGGCTGGTACAGGCGCTGTGCGGCGGAGGTGATGTTGCGTTCCTCGAACACGGCGATGAACGCATTGAGCTGACGCATATCCATATCAGAACCCGATACCAGCGAGAGGAATAAAGCATTTTTCGGCGGTTGTAAGGGCTGAATATACTCGTTTTATCGCTTATCCATTGGCTCGCCTTATCGCTCACCTGCCACTTCCGAAAGAAGAGAGGATTGAATGACCTACATCGCTGCCGAAAATCGCTACGAACGCGTCCCTTATCGCCGGGTAGGCCGCAGCGGCCTGGTGCTGCCTGCACTGTCGATGGGGCTGTGGCACAACTTCGGTGACAGCACCCCGATGGACACCCAGCGTGCGATGCTCCGAACCGCGTTCGACCTGGGGATCAACCACTTCGACCTCGCCAATAACTACGGGCCGCCTTACGGCAGCGCCGAGGTCAACTTCGGCCGCCTGCTGCGAGAGGACTTCAGGCAATACCGCGACGAACTGATCATTTCCACCAAGGCCGGCTGGGACATGTGGCCCGGTCCTTATGGTCAAGGCGGCGGTTCACGCAAATATGTGCTGGCCAGTCTCGATCAGAGTCTGCAGCGAATGGGACTGGATTACGTCGACATCTTCTATTCCCATCGCTTCGACCCGGACACGCCTCTGGAAGAGACGGCAGGCGCGCTCGCCACTGCGGTGCAGCAGGGCAAGGCGCTGTATATCGGCATTTCGTCCTATTCCGGCGCCAAGACCCGAGAGATCGCCGGCTTGCTCAAAGAATGGAAAGTGCCACTGCTGATTCATCAGCCCGCGTACAACCTGCTCAACCGTTGGGTGGAGAAGGATCTGCTAGAGACCACCGATGAGTTGGGCGCGGGCGTGATTGCCTTCACGGCGCTTGCTCAGGGCCTGCTTTCCGACAAATACCTCAACGGCATTCCGAAAGACGCGCGGGTCAATCGCCCTGGAGGTGGCTCGCTGCAAGCCTCGCACCTTTCAGAAAAGAACATCGAGCACGTCAGGGCGCTGAACGAGATAGCCAAACGTCGCGGTCAGAGCCTGGCGCAAATGGCCTTGGCTTGGACGCTGCGAGATCCGCGGGTGACGTCGGCGCTGATCGGGGCCAGCCGTCCTGAGCAGATTATCGAAAACGTCGCTGCGCTGGACAATCTCGCGTTCAGCCAGGAGGAGCTGGTCGAGATCGACCGGTTTGCGGTGGAAGGCGGGATTAACCTGTGGGAAAAGCCGTCGTCGGCTGAGTGATGCGATTACTTTTGTAGGAGCGCGCTTGCCCGCGACTGCGGTGTATCAGGCAGTATGTAGGTGTCTGACACACCTCGGTCGCGGGCAAGCGCGCTCCTACAGAGCGACGCGCCTGCCAGGGGAATTAACCCTCATCCCCCTCATCATCCTCCCCACCATCGATCTTCATGCCCAACTCCTTGATCTTGCGGGTCAAGGTGTTGCGGCCCCACCCCAGCAGCACGGCGGCGTCGCGACGGCGGCCTGCGGTGTGCTTCAGGGCGGTTTCGATCATGATGCGTTCGAACGTCGGTACGGCGCTGTCGAGCAGGCTGGACTGACCACGGGCCAGTGCCTGGTCGGCCCACTGACGCAGTGCCTGCTCCCAATTGGTCACCGGTGCAGCGTCCTGCGGCAGGCTCAGCAACTCTGGCGGGAGGTCGCTGATGTGCACTTCGCGACCGGACGCCATGACGGTGATCCAGCGGCAGGTGTTTTCCAACTGACGTACGTTGCCCGGCCAAGGCAAGTGTTTGAGGTATTCCTCGGTCTCGGCTTTGAGCAACTTCGGCTCGACCGCCAGTTCCTGCGCGGCGCGACTGAGGAAATGCTTGGCCAGGGTCGGGATGTCTTCGCGGCGGTCCGACAGGCGTGGAATGTGGATACGGATGACGTTCAGGCGATGGAACAAGTCTTCACGGAACTTGCCCGCCTGGACCAGGGTTTCCAGATTCTGGTGGGTGGCGGCGATGATTCGAACGTCCACCTTGACCGGCACATGGCCGCCCACGCGATAAAATTCGCCATCGGCCAGCACGCGCAGCAGGCGTGTCTGCGTATCGGCCGGCATGTCGCCGATTTCGTCAAGGAACAGCGTTCCGCCGTCAGCCTGTTCGAAACGGCCTCGGCGCAAGTTGGCGGCGCCCGTGAACGCCCCTTTTTCATGACCGAACAGCTCGGACTCCATCAAGTCCTTGGGGATTGCCGCCATGTTCAGCGCAATGAACGGCGAGGCTGAGCGTGGGCTGTGACGATGCAGAGCATGGGCCACCAGTTCTTTACCCGTGCCTGACTCGCCGTTGATCAACACGGTGATGTTGGAGTGACTCAAACGCCCGATGGCGCGAAACACTTCCTGCATCGCTGGCGCTTCACCGATGATCTCGGGCGTGCGGGTCAGGGCTGGCGCAACGTCCATCCCTTGCTGTTCCTGAGCATGTTGATTGGCTCGTTTGACCAGCGAAACCGCTTCATCGACGTCGAACGGCTTGGGCAGATACTCGAAGGCACCGCCTTGATAGGACGCCACGGCACTGTCCAGATCGGAATGGGCCGTCATGATGATGACCGGCAGCCGCGGATGCAGCTCGCGGATTCGCGCCAACAGGTCCAGGCCGCTGGCGCCGGGCATGCGAATATCGGAAATGATCACGTCTGGCTGCTGACGCGCCAAGCGGCTCATCACACCGTCAGCGCTGTCGAAGCTCTGAGTGGTCATGCCTTCTTGTTGCAAGGCCTTTTCCAATACCCAGCGGATGGAACGGTCGTCGTCGACGATCCAGACAGTTTCACTACGGCTCATGTCGAAGCTGCTCCTTGTTCCAGCGGCAGGAAGATCGAGAAGGTGGTGTGGCCGGGATGGCTTTCACACTCGATCAGCCCCTGGTGCTGACTGATGATGTTCTGGGTGATGGCAAGGCCCAGCCCGGTGCCATCCGGGCGGCCGCTGACCATGGGGTAAAAAATGGTTTCCTGAAGCTCCGGCGGTATGCCGGGACCGTTGTCGATGATTTCGATCTTGCTCACCAATCGGTGGCGCACATGACCAATCGTGAATTGGCGCATGGCACGGGTACGCAGACTGATGCGCCCCAGGCGCAGTTCATTTTGGCCGCTGATCGCCTGCATGGCGTTGCGCACAATGTTAAGTACTGCCTGGACCATCTGGTCGCGGTCGATCAATACGTCCGGGATACTCGGGTCGTAGTCGCGCACCAAGGTGATGCAGCCCTGGCTTTCCGCCTCTACCAGACTGCAGACGCGCTCCAGCACTTCGTGAACGTTGGTCATCGCCAGTGACGGCAGCTTGTTGGAGCCGAGCATGCGGTCCACCAGATTGCGCAGGCGGTCGGCCTCTTCAATGATGACGTTGGTGTAATCCTTGAGGCTTTCTTCCGGCAACTCTCTGGCAAGCAGCTGCGCGGCGCCACGAATGCCGCCCAGCGGGTTCTTTATTTCGTGCGCCAGGCCACGCACCAGCATTTTGGTGGTTTCCTGCTTGGAGAGTTGGGCCTCTTCCTTGGTGATGCGCAGCAGACGGTCACGCGGGTGGACTTCCAGCAGCAGCATGGTCTGCCCCGGTGCCAGGATAGGCGTGACGGCATAATCGACCGTCAACGTCTGGCCGGTCAACGCGGTCAGCATCGCCTCACGCTTGGTGAACGGATGCGCCTGTTCGACCGCCTGACGAAGCGAGCTGAGGGCTTCGGCGGATTCGGTGAACAATTCACTGATGAATTGTCCATGGCTGCGCTGACCGCTGATTGCCAGCAGCATCTCAGCCGCTGGATTCATGTATTCCAGGCGAAGGTCCGCGTTGAGCAGAATCGTGGCAGTGGTCAGGTTGTCGAGTAGCAATCGGTGCAACGTATCGCTGATCGTCATGAATTTCGTTGACCTCTTTTGGCACATTGCACGGGAAGGGGCCCAAACGTGCAGGCTCTGTTTGGTCTTCGCCAGCGTGGATAGCCGCTGATACGGTGCTTGGCTCATGAGATTGCAAAAACCAAACCAAGGCTCCGAAAAGAAGCGCCCGATGACGCATTTCGGACTTTTTTTGCACCGTCAGCGCAATAAGGGCGCAGCGCGTCCTTGGTCGTGAACCAAAATGGGCTTTCGAACGCTCGGCTCGTTCAGGTTGTGCACTGTTTTGGAGCTTAGTTGAAATGGCGCCGATTATCTGAAGAAAGGCAGGATGCTGCTTTCTTCAGGAGGTTTGTCTTTGAGGGGGCATTCGGGACGTACGCCGTAATCGTCGACTTTGCAGGGTTGGGCGAGGCGCTTTTGCGCCAGGGAGATACGCATCAGGTGAAAGGGTTGGTTGGGGGTGCGCTCGGCTACACGACCGAATTCGTCGACGATTTCAATCGACAGTTGATGGGTCCCCCGGTCGATGTTGGTCATTGGAAACACCGGACTGCGACCACCTTCTGCATAGACCTGGTTATCCAGCAGCAGGCGGTAGGTATGGCCGGGTTGCAGCGCCGGGTCGTTGGTGACGGTCACGATCAGATTGCCCTGCATATCCCGAAGGGTACTGTCCGGCTCCGGCGCCAGGATACGGACCAACTGGTAATGGAAGAGCGGACCAGGCTTTGGCCGGGTGCTGGACGTCTGCGACGGCTTCTTCGGCGTCGACCGGATTTCGTTACTTGGGGCGATCGGCACCTTCTTCGCGTTCTTGTGCGGCTGATCGGTGAATACCCGGTTTCCTTCGGCATCGATGTAGGTGTAGACGTCGGCAACGGCCGTTTGAGTCAGCGTTATCAACAGACATAGCAGCGCGACGCGTGCCCAGCTCACTTCAAGGCTTGCCGACATGAACGCGCTGCACGGTCAGGTTGACGGTCTGGCTCTGCTGGACGATCTCGGAGCCCTGTAACACCTGCACCGAAAGACTGTGCTCGCCCCGGTCCTGCTCCAGAACCTGGAAGCGCGGGATATTGCTGGGCGGCCCATAAGGTCTGCCGTCAATCATCAATTGCAACATGTGACCGGGCTGTAGGCGCGGCTGTATGGCGACGCCAACGGTGAATGAGCCGTTGTTGGCGCGCAAGGCTTCTCCGTCAGGCAGGTCTGTCAATTCAAGCACCTGGTATGTCGCGGCCGCTTGCTGGTTCTGAGCAGGTGCTGGACCTGGTGGGGGAGGTGCTGGCGCAACGGTATCGACGCTGTTGAGCGGTGGCAGGTTGACCGCTTCAGCCTTGGTGCCATCGGGTGGTTGATTGCTATAGGCGGTGTTGCCGTTGGCGTCGGTATATTTGTAAATCTGCGCGACAGCGGGAAGCGCAAGCAACAGCAGCACTAAGGCGAGGCTTTGACGCATGAACACTCCATGACCACGATCGGAAAAACGTCCAGCAAGACCTGCGCTATTTCCATAGCGTCAGACATTGGGGCCAGCATAGAGCAAAACCAACATCACGGTTGGTGTGCTCGGGCAGTTCTCGGGATCAGCGGTCATCCGCCGGCAGGCATAGGCTGTCGGACGCCCGCTGCAGCGCGGTGACCGCGATCGGATCGGTCGTCTGGCGCTGGATCTCGACCTGCACCCAGTCTCGGCATGCCTTGTCATGGCGGAACGTCTGGAACGCTGCGTATTTCTGCATCATGACCGGCTGCAGCGCGTCGAGCCGCGTGCGAATGCCCGCGGTCAGGCTTTCACCTGGAGTCTCGGGGGGTTGAGTGGTATGCCAGTGTTCCAGCCGTGCGTATTGGACCATCTTGTTGGCGTCGATCTGGGCCGTCATGAAACGACGCACGTCATCTTTTTCCAGCCCATAACGGGTCGCCTGCCCCTGCGCATTGGCGATCACCTGTTGCTCGCGCTCGGTGTCCTGCACCGGCTTGCCGCTGTAGAACTTGCTTCGCGCGACATCGGTCGCGATGTCGAGGCGCTGATTCATCGCCTCGATCAGCGGGCGAAGTGCGGGAGGGGCGGAGGCCGCCGATGGGGTGGCGCAACCGGTGGTCAGGGCTGCGGCGAAAAGCATCAGCCAGGGGGAGGCTGGCATTCTTGAGAGTGGGCCAGTCATAACGGCATCCAGGCAGGAAAGAAGGTGGGACAGTATTCACGAAATACGGTCGGAAAAAACGATAAACATGTACCACTCACCTATGAGTTCGACACGCTCATGCTATACCCGCCGTCAAGACGCGCCTTAAATGACGGGCACAAAAAAGGCCTCCCGAAGGAGGCCTCTTATCGAACCGCCGCAGAATCAGACGCTGTAGTACAGGTCGTATTCCAGTGGGTGAACGAAGGTGCGGACCTTGATTTCTTCTTCCGACTTCAGAGCGATGTAAGCGTCGATGAAATCGTCGCTGAATACGCCGCCTTTGGTCAGGAAGGCACGGCCCTTGTCCAGCTCTTCCAGGGCTTCTTTCAGGCTGCCGCAAACTTGTGGGATCTCTGCTGCTTCTTCTGGCGGCAGGTCGTACAGGTTCTTGTCAGCGGCATCGCCTGGGTGGATCTTGTTCTGGATACCGTCCAGGCCAGCCATCAGCAGCGCCGAGAAAGCCAGGTATGGGTTGGCAGCCGGGTCTGGGAAGCGTGCTTCGATACGACGGCCTTTAGGGCTGGAGACGTACGGAATGCGGATAGAGGCGGAACGGTTGCGCGCCGAGTAGGCCAGCATCACCGGTGCTTCGAAACCTGGGACCAGACGCTTGTAGGAGTTGGTCGACGGGTTGGTGAAGCCGTTCAGCGCCTTACCGTGCTTGATGATGCCGCCGATGAAGTACAGAGCGGTATCGGACAGGCCGGCATAGCCTTCGCCTGCGAAGGTGTTCTTGCCATCCTTGGAGATGGACATGTGAACGTGCATGCCCGAACCGTTATCGCCGTACAGAGGCTTAGGCATGAAGGTGGCGGTACGGCCGTAGGCGTCGGCGACGTTGTGCACCACGTACTTCAGGGTCTGGGTTTCGTCGGCTTTCTTCACCAGGGTGTTGAACTTGACGCCGATTTCGTTCTGGCCGGCAGTCGCCACTTCGTGGTGGTGAACTTCGACGGTCAGGCCCATTTCTTCCAGTGCGTTGCACATGGCAGTACGGATTTCGTGGTCGTGGTCGACCGGTGGAACCGGGAAGTAACCGCCTTTGACGCCTGGACGGTGACCTTTGTTGCCGCCTTCGACTTCCTGGTCAGTCATCCACGAACCCTGTTCGGAGAAGATCTTGAACATGGAACCGGAGATGTCGGATTTGAACTGTACCGAATCGAAAATGAAGAATTCTGGCTCAGGGCCGACGAATACGGTGTCACCGATCCCGGTGGACTTCAGGTATTCCTCAGCGCGGTGAGCGATGGCGCGTGGGTCGCGGTCGTAACCTTGCATGGTCGAAGGTTCGATGATGTCGCACACCAAAATCAGGGTCGGCTCTTCGGTGAACGGGTCCAGAACGGCGGTTTCGTCGTCCGGCAGCAGGATCATGTCGGAGGCTTCGATGCCTTTCCAGCCGGAGATGGACGAACCGTCGAACATCTTGCCGACTTCGAAGAAGTCGTCGTCCAGTGCATCGCGCGCTGGCATGGTGACGTGCTGCTGCTTGCCTTTGGTGTCCGTGAAGCGCAGATCAATCCACTTAACGTCATGATCTTTGATGAGTTGAACCGACTTCGACATGCTGTCCTCCGGGTGGAATAGGGCTGGGTAGTTGTTGGCCCTTCAATTTGGGTGATGCCGGGCGCGATAGTCGGCCAAGGCAACCTGCCTCACAAGGGAGCAATTTGCATGCCAGTGCCCCGTGTTGGGTTTCTCGCTCGAAACACCCGTTTTTGCGGCGCAAAACGTCGCATTTCTGAAAATGGGCGCACCTTTATGGTGCTTGATAATTGTATACAGTGCATTTTTGGTGCGCTGATGATCGGGCGTACGATAACTGGTTAAACCTTGAGCAATTTCCGCTATAATCCGCGCCCCCCTTTTTCGACCGGCACCTCGCGCGCTGTTTTCATGAAACTAATCGTCAAAGTTTTTCCAGAAATCACCATCAAAAGCCGGCCTGTGCGCAAGCGCTTCATCAAACAGCTGGCCAAGAACATCCGTACCGTGCTCCGCGATCTGGACCCGGCACTGGTGGTCGATGGCGTGTGGGACAACCTGGAGGTCGAAACGAAGGTCGAGGATACGAAAGTGCTGCACGAGATGACCCAGCGCCTCAGTTGCATGCCGGGGATCACACATTTTCTGCAGATCGACGAATACCCGCTGGGCGACATGGACGACATTTACGAAAAGTGCAAACTGCACTTCGGCCATGCGTTGCCCGGCAAGATTTTCTCGGTGCGCTGCAAGCGTGGCGGCCACCATGATTTCAGCTCGATGGATGTCGAGCGCTACGTGGGTAGCAAACTGCGCCGCGAGTGCGGTGCAGCGGGCATTTCGCTGAAGGCGCCCGAAGTCGAGGTGCGGATCGAGATTCGCGATCAGCGCCTGTTCGTCATTCACAGCCAACATGACAGCATCGGCGGTTATCCACTGGGTTCGCTGGAACAGACGTTGGTGCTGATGTCCGGCGGCTTCGACTCGACCGTGGCTGCCTACCACATCATCCGGCGCGGGATGATGAGCCATTTCTGCTTCTTCAACCTGGGTGGTCGTGCGCATGAATTGGGCGTGATGGAAGTGGCCCATTTCCTCTGGAAAAAGTACGCCAGCTCTCAGCGTGTGCTGTTCATCAGTGTGCCGTTCGAGGAAGTGCTGGGAGAAATTCTCGGGAAAGTCGACGACAGTCATATGGGTGTCGTATTGAAGCGTATGATGTTGCGCGCAGCGAGCCGAATGGCCGACCGCCTCGAGATCGATGCGCTGGTCACCGGCGAGGCGATTTCCCAGGTGTCGAGCCAGACGCTGCCGAACCTTTCGGTCATCGACTGCGTCACGGAAAAGCTGGTCTTGCGTCCGCTCATCGCCAGCCACAAGCAGGACATCATCGACGAAGCCGACGCGATCGGTTCCGGGGATTTTGCCCGGCACATGCCTGAGTACTGCGGCGTGATTTCGGTCAATCCGAAAACCGCAGCCAAGCGCTATCGCGTCGAGCATGAAGAAAAAGCGTTCGACATGGCCGTACTGGATCGCGCGATCGAGAATGCGCGCCTGATGCCTATCGATCGAGTGATCGAAGAGCTTGGCCAGGACGTACAGGTCGAGGAAGTCAGCCAGGCGCTGGCGGGGCAAGTGATCATCGACATTCGTCATCCCGACGAAGCCGAGGACAGCCCGCTGGAACTGTCGGGCATCGAAGTGCAGGCACTGCCGTTCTTCGCAGTGAACAGCCGCTTCAAGGAACTGGACCCTACGCGCCAGTACCTGCTGTATTGCGACAAAGGCGTCATGAGTCGCCTGCATGCTCATCATCTGCTCAGTGAGGGGCATGCCAATGTGCGCGTTTATCGACCGAGCTAAGTGCCCGGGGCTGTTTGCCTGTGGCCTGCGTCACCGGCCCCCCGACACCAGTCGTCAGCCGTAACGGCTTGCGCCGGTTTCTGTCTTCATAGCTGACTACAATCAGTCAGCTCACCGAATCCTCTGATCGAGATACACAAGTGATCGAAAATCTACGTAACATCGCCATCATTGCTCACGTTGACCACGGTAAAACTACCCTCGTCGACAAGCTCCTGCGTCAGTCCGGCACTCTTGAGCGTAACGAGCTCAACGACGAGCGCGTGATGGACTCCAACGACCAGGAAAAAGAGCGCGGCATTACCATTCTGGCGAAGAACACCGCGATTCGCTGGAACGACTACCGCATCAACATCGTCGACACCCCAGGCCACGCCGACTTCGGTGGCGAAGTTGAGCGTGTGATGTCGATGGTCGACTCCGTACTGCTGCTGGTCGACGCTCAAGACGGCCCGATGCCGCAAACCCGTTTCGTGACCAAGAAGGCATTCGAAGCCGGTCTGAAGCCAATCGTCGTCATCAACAAGGTTGACCGTCCGGGCGCGCGTCCTGACTGGGTTCTGGACCAGATCTTCGACCTGTTCGACAACCTGGGTGCCACCGACGAACAGTTGGACTTCAAAGTCGTCTACGCCTCGGCCCTGAACGGCATCGCCGGTCTGGACCACACCGACATGGCCGAAGACATGACCCCGCTGTACCAGTCGATCGTCGATAACGTCCCGGCTCCGACCGTTGACGTCGACGGTCCTTTCCAGATGCAGATCTCTGCGCTGGACTACAACAGCTTCCTGGGCGTCATCGGTGTTGGCCGTATCGCTCGCGGTCGCGTCAAGCCAAACACTCCGGTTGTCGCTATCGACGTCGATGGCAAGAAGCGCAACGGCCGTATCCTGAAACTGATGGGCCACCACGGTCTGCACCGCGTGGACGTCGAAGAAGCCACCGCGGGCGACATCGTCTGCATCAGCGGCTTCGAAGAACTGTTCATCTCCGACACCCTCTGCGACCCGAACACCATCGAGGCGATGAAGCCTCTGACCGTTGATGAGCCGACCGTTTCCATGACCTTCCAGGTCAACGACTCGCCGTTCTGCGGTAAAGAAGGCAAGTTCGTGACCTCCCGTAACATCAAGGAGCGTCTGGACAAAGAGCTGCTGTACAACGTTGCGCTGCGCGTTGAAGAAGGCGACTCGGCTGACAAGTTCAAGGTTTCTGGCCGTGGTGAGCTGCACCTGTCGGTTCTGATCGAAACCATGCGTCGCGAAGGCTTCGAAATGGCCGTTGGCCGTCCGGAAGTGATCATCCGCGTCAAGGATGGCGTGAAGCAGGAGCCTTTCGAAAACGTCACCATCGACATCCCTGAAGAAGCTCAGGGCAAGGTCATGGAAGAAATGGGTCTGCGTAAAGGCGACCTGACCAACATGGCGCCGGATGGCAAGGGCCGTGTACGTCTGGAGTACAACATTCCAGCCCGTGGTCTGATCGGTTTCCGTAACCAGTTCCTGACCCTGACTTCCGGTGCGGGCATCCTGACCTCGATCTTCGATCGTTACGACACCATGAAGTCGGGCGACGTCTCGGGCCGTCAGAACGGTGTTCTGGTTTCGGTCGAGACCGGCAAGGCGCTGACTTACTCTCTGGAAACCCTGCAGGCTCGCGGCAAGCTGTTCATCGAGCACGGTCAGGACATCTACAACGGTCAGATCATTGGTCTGAACAGCCGTGACAATGACCTGGGCGTTAACCCGACCAAAGGCAAGAAGCTCGACAACATGCGCGCTTCGGGCAAGGACGAGGTGATCGCTCTGGTTCCGCCAGTTCGCCACACGCTGGAACAAGCGCTGGAATTCATCCAGGACGACGAGCTGTGCGAAGTGACGCCGAAGTCGATTCGTCTGCGCAAGAAGATCCTGGACGAAGGCGAGCGTACCCGCGCTGCCAAGAAAGCCAAGGCTTGATCTAGCCCAGGCTGAATGAAAACGCCCCCGGTCGAAAGCCCGGGGGCGTTTTTGTTTGTGCAGGGTTTAGGGCTTTTCAGCGCTGTAGGAGCGCGCTTGGCCGCGATTGCGGTGTGTCAACCACCCGATACCCGATGCCTGCCGGAAAGACCGCAATCGCGGGCAAGCGCGCTCCTACAAGCTCCTCTTCAAAACTTGAGGGGCGTGCGCGCAGAGTTCGTACGCAATGTGCCGCTGTCTTGGCGCTCAGGCGCTTTGGGCTTGTAGGCGCAGTACCCCGGACGGGGTCCGATTTTCGGGTGGTTGCGACAGGTGTCGGGGCGTTTGTCGTAGATGGTGCACAAGCGGCTCTTGCGATCCAAATAGAGGCAATCGTCGTTGCTCATGCGCTGCAACGTGAAAATCCCCGACTTCTGGTTGAAGCGCTCGATAATGCCTTCCTTCTGCAAGCGCTTGGCGATGTTCTTCGGGTTGTCGCCCATTTCGAACTCGTCGACCACGCCGATGCGGATCAGATCCTTGATCTTTGCCTCGACCGGCAGCGTGCAGCAACTGGATACGCAGCCTCCGCACATGTGGCTGGAATACTTCTGCCAGGTTTCCAGACGGTCGATTTCTGCAGCGGCGATCAGGGTCGGTTTCATCACGGTGAACTCAGGGTGTATCGGGCGCGCGATCATACCGGGCGGCGCGCATTTCCCCTATCGCAAAATGATCGATACGACTGTCGGCAGTGTCATCGAGCAATCGTTGTCGCCAACGCTTCGATTTGCTCCTGGCGCTCGGCCTGATTGAGCTTCGCATGCGGGTTCAGCGACGACCACTGCGGATGCGCCCGGGCCTTGTGCAGCGCGTCGGGCAGTTTGCCCTCGCGCCAGGATTTGTCTTGGGGTGTTTCCAGCTTGATGCTGTCCATCGCCGCATGGCCCCGCGCCTCCAGCGCCAGCAGCAGTTGCCGTTGGCGCAAGGCCAGCAATCGCAGCACGGCATCATCGACGGTCAATTCCCGCTGGCCTTTGAGTTTGCCGAGCAAGCGGCTTCCATAGCTGCGCGCGGTCTGCAACGCACCACCGGCAATTGCCCCGACCAACGCCGCAGCGCCGAGGGTAATGCCGCCGACCAGCAGGTCCACACCCGCACCCGCCGCTGCACCCGCGGCAATGCCGCTGCCGACGCGCACGCCCAACAGTTTCAGGGTTTCCGGGTTGAACAGGTCGTCGCCCCAGCGCCCGTCGAGCAGGGGCAGGTCACTGGCTGACGCGTCCTCACGGCGAAAGGCATACAGCTTGAGCAAGGCTTCGACGCAACGCTGTTCGCGCTGGCGCACCGATTTGCGCAGGTCTTCAATCGCGGCATTCACTTGGCTGGCTTCGGTCGCCACACTGCGTCGACAGGCCGCGCAATCGACTAGCAATTCGGCGATCAAGCGCGCTGCACTGTGACGACGGACTTCGCGCTGGGCCTGCTGATCGAGTACCAGCCGCTCCAACTGATCGCGAGACGATTCCAGCAGCAGCGCAAGGCTTTCATAAAGCCGTCGTTCGCTGTCCTCTGGTGGAGCAACGCTGTCGAATCTCACCAGTGCGTGCAGGCCGAGCCGCGCCAGCGCTTCGCGCCAGTCCGGCTCGCGAGGGTGCGCGCTGCTGACAAAGTTCAGGACTGGCAGCAGCGGCTTGCCACAGCTGGCGAGCACGGCCAGCTCATCGCGGTACTTGGCAAGCACCGGTTCACGGGCATCGATGACGTATAGCCCTGCATCCGATGCCAGCAACTGACGCAAGACTTTGGCTTCCTGTTCGAAACGTTGCCGGGCTTCGCTGCCGTCGAGAAACCGTGCCAGCCGTGCCGGGCCATCAAGGCGTTCGCCGGGGCGATCAAGGCGCTCCAGGTAGTCGAGCAGCGCGATGGCGTCTTCCAGGCCCGGCGTGTCGTACAGCTCCAGCAGGGGCTCTCCGTCGACCGACAGCCGCGCACCCTCGACGTGTCGGGTGGTGCTGGGGCGATGGGAGACCTCGCCGAATCCCACATCGCGGGTCAGGGTGCGTAGCAGCGATGTCTTGCCGACGTTGGTGTGCCCGACAACAGCCAGTTTCAGTGGGCGATGAGCGTGCTTGTCAGTCATGTCCAGTCTCCAGCCACGTGAGCGGCGCACTGTCTACCCATTGCAACTCCAATTGCTGCAGGGCGACGTGCCAGTCTCCCAGCCGATCTGCGTCCAGCGCCTCACCGACGGGTGCGGGCAAGAGCCAGATGCGTGTCGCCGTGGCGCAACGGGCGAGTTCGGCGATCAGCGCGAGGCTGCCCCGGTCCGGCGAACGGCGGGGGTCGCACGCGATAGCCAGACGTGCAGGCGGATAGCGGGTCAATTGGTCAAGCAGGGTACGGCGGGATTCACGGCTGTCGAGGATGCCAGCGTCAGCAATGGTATCAGGGAGCTCTGGCGGCCAAGGGCGTTGATTGTCCAGCTCGATGGCCACCAGCAAGGCGCCTTGGCTGTTTTCGGCAGAGTGGCCGGTTTGCACCTGATGCAGCCGGGCGGGCGCAGCGTCGCTGACGCCGAGCCGCTCGCTACTGGGCATCAACCGCTCGCGCAGCTCGGCATAACCCGGCTCGCTCACATCCAGCACGAGATGTCTACGGCCCGCGCGCCAGCGCCCGTAGCACAAGATCGTCAGCAGCAGACGCGGAAAGATGCCATACACCAACAGCACGCCGACCAGCCATGCCGCCCAAGCTTGCCGGGCGTTTTCGATGATCAGGGCGCTGTCGCCGCTGGCGCGGATCATTGCCTCGTTGGGCACGTTGAAGCCCAGGAGTGAAGGCAGGCTGCCGAGGGTCTGGGTCAGGCTGACGAATGTGTCGCTGCCCAGAATGGTGGTTTCCCAGACGAACCCGTAGCGCCGGGTCGCCATGAGCAAGAGCAGCAAGACCAGCGCGCTGGACAGGGCCAACAGCCACAGCCCGTTGACGCACGCCCCGAGCAGCCAGCGATTCAGACGCTTGCGCTGGAGCAGCAGAATCAGCGCCGGGGCCAGTTGCGCGGCCCGAGCATCGCGGGCGAGTTTTTCGCTGAGCCACAGCCAGAATCGGCCAAGGCTGGCAGCGCTATCGCCGGCAAACAGAAAGCCCAGCGCCCAACTGATCAGCAGAATCAGGTTCAGCCCCAACAAACTGCCCAAGGCCCAGAATACGTTGACCGGTGTTTGCCCGTCACCGAGTGCGGCGAAAGCCAGCCCGGCCCCGCTGACCACGGCAAAGATCCCTAACAGGATCAGCGACAGGCGAGCGCCCTGCTTCCAGTGCCGCAAGGCGGTCACCATACCGTCGCGCTCGGCCAGCCACAGGGCGCGGTTCTTGATGCGGGTCAGCAGGTCGCCGGCCGTGGTGCGGGCGCGGCGGCTGGCTTCTTCGTCCTCCAGGGCGCCTGCGTGTTGCTCGCGCAGGCGCACCGCTTCGGTCAGCCAGAGTTCATCGAGTGGGGTCAGTGCAGTCACGCGGTGTCTCGTTGGTAAGTTCAAGAGGGAGCATAACCGTTGTGACCGCTATCGCGAGCTTCCGTGCATTGCATGCGTGTAGGCATGTGTACTGCTATCCTCGCCGCCATGAAAAAACATCTTCCCCTCAGCCTGATCGCCGCGCTCGCGGAAAACCGCGTGATCGGCATCGACAACTCCATGCCCTGGCACCTGCCGGGGGATTTCAAATACTTCAAGGCCACGACGCTGGGCAAGCCGATCATCATGGGTCGCAAGACGTGGGATTCATTGGGCCGCCCGCTGCCGGGGCGATTGAACATTGTGGTCACCCGTCAGCCAGACCTCAAGCTGGAAGGTGCCGAAGTCTTCACTTCGCTGGACGCCGCCGTTGAGCGCGCCGAGGATTGGGCCTCAGCGCAAGGCGTCAGCGAGGTCATGTTAATTGGCGGCGCCCAGCTTTATGCCCAAGGATTGGAACATGCGGACCGACTGTACCTGACTCGCGTGGCGCTGAATCCTGAGGGGGATGCGTGGTTTCCTGCTTTTGATGAGGCGCAGTGGAAGCAGGTGTCAAACGTCGAGAACCCGGCGGTGGATGACAAGCCAGCGTACAACTTTGAGGTGTGGGAGCGCCTGTGACGCTGGCATCGCAGGCAAGCGCGCTCCTCCATTGAGATGCAACCAACCGTAGAAGCGCGCTTGCCCGCGACGGCGGTACAGCGAGCTCTACCCTGACTCAGGCTGTCACAAATATGTCGTTTTTACGTCATTTGTCGTGAATGGCACTTCATGTGGCGCCATCAGAACACGCACGGTCGCTGACGCATTAAAACAGTCATGGCTTTTTGTTACGGTCCAGCCTCGCATTTGAAAAGGGGAGGACACCGTTATGAAATTCGCTCCAAAACTGTTGGCCGCTGCCCTCTGCCTGGGCCTTGCCGGGCAGGCATTTTCCACCGAGCTCAAGCATTGGCCGGAACCTGCCGCCAAGCAACTCGATGCCATGATCGCGGCGAACGCCAACAAAGGGAATTTCGCCGTTTTCGACATGGACAACACCAGCTATCGCTACGATCTGGAAGAGTCGCTGTTGCCGTTCATGGAGAACAAAGGGCTGATCACCCGTGAAAAGCTCGATCCCTCCCTCAAGCTGATCCCGTTCAAAGACACCGCTGAGCACAAGGAAAGCCTGTTCAGTTATTACTACCGACTTTGCGAAATCGACGACATGGTCTGCTATCCATGGGTCGCACAGGTCTTTTCAGGGTTTACCCTCAAAGAGCTCAAAGGTTATGTCGACGAACTGATGGCGTCCGGCAAGCCGGTGCCCAGTACGTACTACGACGGGGACGTGGTCAAAACCATTGATGTCCAGCCACCGAAGGTCTTCACCGGCCAGGCCGAGCTTTACAACAAGCTGATGGAAAATGGCATTGAGGTCTACGTGATGACTGCCGCCTCCGAGGAGCTGGTGCGCATGGTCGCCTCCGATCCCAAATACGGTTACAACGTCAAGCCGCAGAACGTGATCGGTGTGACCACCCTACTGAAGAACCGGGAAACCGGCGAGCTGACGACCGCGCGCAAGCAGATCAGCGCAGGCAAATACGATGAGAAGGCCAACCTTGGCCTCGAACTGACGCCTTACCTGTGGACCCCTGCGACCTGGATGGCAGGCAAACAGGCAGCGATCCTGACCTACATCGACCAGTGGAAAAAACCGGTACTGGTGGGTGGCGATACCCCGAGCAGCGACGGCTACATGCTGTTCCACGGTGTCGATGTGAGCAAAGGTGGCATTCATCTGTGGATCAACCGCAAGGACAAATACATGACCCAACTCAACGGCATGATGAAGTCCAACGCAGAAGCGCAGGCCAAAGAAGGGCTGCCGGTGACCGCGGACAAGAATTGGGTGATCGTCAAGCCGGATGACATTCAGTAAGACGCGCTTGCGGCTTTCGAGGCCGCGCGTTTCAGGGCACAAACCTGAATACAAAAGCCCGGCATCGCTGCCGGGCTTTTTGTTCGTTGCGTAAAGCCAGTTATGGCACCAGCTTATCCAGCATCGCTTTGTCACGCACCGCGCCTTTGTCAGCGCTGGTCGCGAGCAGGGCGTAGGCTTTGAGGGCAGTGGTCACTTTGCGTGGCCGTGTTTCGGCAGGACGCCAGCCTTTTTTGTCCTGCTCGGCACGACGGGTAGCCAGTTCCTCGTCGGAGACCAGCAGATTGATCGAGCGGTTCGGGATATCAATCAGCACTTTGTCACCATCCCTTACCAGGCCGATTGCGCCACCGGCGGCGGCTTCCGGCGAGGCGTGGCCGATGGACAGGCCGGAGGTCCCGCCCGAGAAGCGTCCGTCGGTCAGCAAGGCACAGGCCTTGCCCAGGCCTTTGGATTTCAGGTACGACGTCGGGTAGAGCATTTCCTGCATGCCCGGACCGCCTTTCGGGCCTTCGTAGCGAATGATCACGATGTCGCCGGCCTTGACCTCGTCGGCGAGAATGCCGCGCACGGCGCTGTCCTGGCTCTCGAAAATCTTCGCGTTACCTTCGAAGACATGAATCGACTCGTCGACGCCGGCGGTTTTCACTACGCAGCCGTCCAGCGCGATGTTGCCGTACAGCACGGCAAGGCCGCCTTCTTTCGAATAGGCATGCTCGACGCTGCGGATACAGCCATTTTCGCGGTCATCATCCAGGCTTTCCCAACGGGTGGACTGGCTGAACGCAACTTGGGTCGGAATGCCAGCCGGGCCCGCCTTGAAGAAGGTGTGCACCGTTTCGTCGTCAGTCTGGGTGATGTCCCACTGGGCGATTGCCTCTTCCATCGAGCGCGCGTGGACGGTTGGCAGGTCGGTGTGCAGCAGCCCGCCGCGCGCCAGTTCGCCGAGAATGCTGAAAATGCCCCCGGCGCGGTGCACGTCTTCCATGTGGTACTTCTGGATGTTCGGCGCAACCTTGCACAACTGCGGCACTTTGCGCGACAGGCGATCGATGTCGCGCAGGTCGAAGGCCACTTCGGCCTCCTGAGCGGCCGCCAGCAAGTGCAGGATGGTGTTGGTCGAGCCGCCCATGGCGATGTCCAGTGTCATCGCGTTTTCGAACGCTTTGAAGTTGGCGATATTGCGCGGCAGTACCGAATCGTCGCCGTCGCGATAATAGGTCTGGCACAGTTCGACGATGCGACGACCGGCGCGCAGGAACAACTGCTCGCGGTCGGCGTGGGTCGCCAGTGTCGAGCCGTTGCCCGGCAGCGCGAGGCCCAGGGCTTCGGTGAGGCAGTTCATCGAGTTGGCGGTGAACATCCCGGAACACGAACCGCACGTCGGACACGCGCTGCGCTCGTATTCGGCGACTTTTTCGTCGGACGCCGAAGAATCGGCCGCAATGACCATGGCGTCGACCAGGTCCAGGCCATGACTCGCCAATTTCGTCTTGCCGGCCTCCATCGGGCCGCCGGAGACGAAGATCACGGGAATGTTCAGGCGGAGGGCGGCCATCAGCATGCCGGGGGTGATCTTGTCGCAGTTGGAAATGCAGACGATGGCGTCTGCGCAGTGCGCGTTGACCATGTACTCAACGGAGTCGGCGATGATTTCGCGGCTCGGCAGGGAATACAGCATGCCATCGTGGCCCATCGCGATCCCGTCATCGACGGCGATGGTATTGAATTCTTTCGCGACACCGCCGGCTTTTTCGATCTCGCGAGCGACTAGTTGGCCCAGGTCCTTGAGGTGAACGTGGCCAGGCACGAACTGGGTGAACGAGTTGGCAATAGCGATGATGGGCTTCTTGAAATCTTCGTCTTTCATGCCCGTTGCACGCCACAAGGCGCGCGCGCCGGCCATGTTGCGGCCGTGGGTGGACGTTTTCGAGCGGTAATCAGGCATTGGAGCACTCCGGGCGGCTAATCAGGTTCAGTAAGGGAGTGAGCTTCTCGTGGTCCAGTGCAACGACGTCAGGTAGCTGCCGTTACGGAGGATGAGGTCGGTGACATTGCAGGATCGCTGCACGCTCGACCGGAGCTCATAAACCCGCCGGGGGATGATTGGCGATGAATAGCGCTGATTCTACACCTGTGAGGGCAGGAGGGAATGGTGGAAGGTCAGTAAGCGTCGCGGGCAAGCGCGCTCCTACGGGTCAACAGGATCAACCGTAGGAGCGCGCTTGCCCGCGACGCGTTTAGCTATTGGGTAACAGTCGGCAGGTGATGCTCTTGATGTAGCGCGTTTCCGGGATGGCCGGGTGTACAGGGTGATCCGGGCCCTGGCCACCGCGTTCGAGCAACTGGATATTGCGGTCCAGGTGGCGAGCGCTGGTCAGAAGGATGTTCTGCAGATCGTCTTCCGGAAGGTGCATGGAGCAGGAGGCGCTGACCAGAATCCCGTCCTTGGTGAGCAAGCGCATGGCCTGTTCATTGAGGCGGCGATAGGCGCCTTCGCCGTTTTTCAGGTCTTTCTTGCGCTTGATGAAAGCGGGCGGGTCGGCCACGATCACGTCGAAGCGCTCTTCGGCCGCTTTCAGTTCTTTCAGGGCTTCGAAAACATCACCTTCGACGCACGTCACCTTTTCGGCAAAACCATTCAGCGCCGCATTGCGCTCGACGCCATCGAGGGCGAAGCCAGAAGCGTCGACGCAGAAAACTTCGCTCGCCCCGAACGCGCCCGCTTGCACGCCCCACCCGCCGATGTAACTGAACAGGTCCAGCACGCGTTTGCCCTTGACGTAGGGGGCCAGGCGCGCGCGATTCATGCGGTGGTCGTAGAACCATCCGGTTTTCTGACCTTCCATCACCGGTGCTTCGAACTTCACGCCGTTCTCTTCCAGCGCGACCCATTCCGGCACCACGCCGAAGGCCGTTTCCACGTAGCGGTTCAACCCTTCGGCATCCCGGGCAGCCGAGTCGTTCTTGAGCAGGATGCCGCTGGGCTTGAGGACCTGAATCAATGCCGCCAGCACATCGTCCCTGTGCTGCTCCATGGTCGCAGACGCCAGTTGCACCACCAGAATGTCGCCGAAGCGATCGACCACCAGGCCCGGGAGCAGGTCCGAGTCGCCGTAGACCAGACGGTAGAACGGTTTATCGAAGAGGCGTTCACGCAGCGACAAGCAAACGTTCAACCGATGCACCAGCAGCGATTTATCCAGCGACAGCTTGCTATCGCGCGACAGCAGGCGAGCGCAGATCAGGTTATTGGGGCTCATTGCGACGATGCCCAGTGGCTTGCCGCCTGCCGCTTCGAGAACTGCCTGGGCGCCAGGGACAAAACCGTTGAGTGGGGTGGCAGCCACGTCGATTTCGTTGCTGTAGATCCACAGATGGCCGGCGCGCAGGCGACGGTCGGCATTGGGCTTGAGGCGCAAGCTGGGCAGGGACATGACGTCGCTCCGAAAAAAAGAGCGGGATTATAGCGCGTCAACTGGCCTGCGGGCGGCCCACATGAATTAACCAGGTGGTATCCGGTCGGAACCCTCGAGATGTTTCAACGGTTGTCGGAGCATGGGCGATAGGGGGTAGAATCGTTGCCTGACCTTGAGTGTTAACTTATGTCCCAAGAGCTTACTTCCGAGCAGATTCAGCAGGCGTTGCAGGGCATCAGTGTTCCGCCCCAGCCGCAAATCATGGTGGATTTGCAGATGGAGCAGTACATGCCCGACCCTGATCTGGGTGTCATCGCGCGGTTGATAGCGCAGGATCCTGGGCTGTCCGGGGCGCTGCTGAAAATCGTCAACTCTGCTCATTACGGTCTGGCCAATAAAATCGCATCCATTCAGCGCGCGGTGAACCTGCTCGGCAGCCGTTCGATCATCAATCTCATCAACGCCCAGTCGATCAAGGGCGAAATGAGCGATGAGACGATCGTGGTGCTCAACCGCTTCTGGGACACCGCGCAGGACGTGGCGATGACCAGCCTCACGTTGGCCAAGCGCATCGGCTCGCAAACCGTAGATGAATCCTACGCGCTGGGTCTGTTCCACGATTGTGGCGTGCCGCTCATGCTCAAGCGCTTTCCCGAATACATGAGCGTGCTGGAAGAAGCCTATGCGAAGGCCGGGCCTGAGTGCCGAGTGGTCGATACCGAGAATCGCATCCTCAATACCAACCATGCTGTTGTCGGCTATTTCACTGCCAAGTCCTGGCGATTGCCGGAACATGTCAGCAATGCGATTGCCAATCACCATAACGCGCTGGCGATTTTCCAGGATGAATCGGGGCGTAACGCGCCGCTGAAGAATCTTTTGGCCATTCTCAAGATGGCGGAACACGTCTGTTCTTCTCACCGCGTGCTGGGCAACCAAGCGATTGACCACGAGTGGAACAGCATCGGGCACATGGTGCTGGATTACGTCGGGCTGTCCGACTACGACTTCGAAAACCTCAAAGAAAGTATCCGTGAACTGAGCGCGCACTGACGCGCTTATCCTCACCTCGCCATCGAGTGCCCCATGCCTGAATTGCCTGAAGTCGAAACCACCCGTCGGGGTATCGCGCCCCATCTGGAAGGTCAGCGGGTCAGCCGAGTCATCGTGCGCGACCGCCGCCTGCGCTGGCCCATCCCGGAAGATCTGGACGTGCGGCTCTCAGGCCAGAAGATCACGGGGGTGGAGCGGCGAGCCAAATACCTGTTGATTCAGGCCGAAATCGGGACCTTGATCAGTCATTTGGGCATGTCGGGCAATTTGCGGCTGGTCGAGGCCGGGCTGCCGGCGCTCAAGCATGAGCATGTGGACATCGAGCTGGAGTCCGGCCTGGCCTTGAGATACACCGACCCTCGCCGTTTTGGCGCGATGCTCTGGAGCCACGACCCCCATAACCACGAGCTTCTGATCCGGCTTGGACCTGAGCCGTTGACGGATGTGTTCGATGGTCTGCGTCTGTATGAACTGTCTCGTGGACGGTCGATGGCGGTGAAGCCGTTCATCATGGACAACGCCGTGGTGGTGGGTGTTGGCAACATTTATGCGACCGAAGCGCTGTTCGCTGCGGGTATCGATCCTCGGCGTGAGGCGAAGACCATTTCCAAGGCGCGCTATATAAAGCTGGCCGCAGAGATCAAGCGGGTGCTGGCGGCCGCCATCGAGCGGGGCGGCACTACGCTGCGCGATTTCATCGGCGGCGACGGCCAGCCTGGTTACTTTCAGCAGGAGCTGTTTGCCTATGGTCGGGGCGCTGAACCCTGCAAGGTCTGCGGCACGCTCATGCGTGAGGTCAAGCTGGGGCAGCGTGCGAGTGTTTATTGCCCTAAATGCCAGAAGTAGCGACCGCCTGCGTGGGGGGGGCCTCATCGAGTGCGTTTGCGCTCCGTCACGGTCGGGCGGTGGTCATGGAACGGGAATCCGAAGGGCGCTTCTTCTGAGCGGATTCTCCCGGATGCAGGGCGAGACTTGCGTAACCCCCATCGCTGTTTATAGTGAGGAGCACCCCTTTTCCAGCAGTGCCTGAAGGATCATGCCATGAGCCCGTTTCGTATTCTCGCTGCCACCCTGGCCCTGTTCTTCGGCCTGCAGATGACGCCTGCCATGGCGCAAGTTGAAGCGTCGGGCAGCGGCGATCCGATGTACGAGATTCAAAACCCGCCTGCCTACGCGATGATGGGTGACTTGCTGGTGGCTCGTCCGCTTCTGATCGTGGCAACGGTGATCGGCGCAGGCCTTTTCGTGATTGCGTCTCCGTTCGCGGCAGCCGGTGGCAATTTGCGTGCAACCGGCAACGCGCTGGTGGTCGAGCCTGGCAAGGCCGCGTTTGTCCGCTGCCTGGGTTGCACCACCAGCGGTTACGGCAGGCAGGACTGATCCGCGCAGACTCGCACCCGGTCCAACTGCGCATTCGGGCGGAATGTCGTTGAAACGCCCACCCCGCGAGGGTCGCTCGCGGCTTCGACCCGTGCGCTGTTCTTGTGCCACATCAACACCTGCTGATTGCCGAAGTCGCGTCGTGTTTCTTTTAGGCGATACCCTCGCTCACTCAAATCGGCCAACTCTTGCTCAGTAAACGCGCCTGGCTCGTATTCCAGTTGATCGGGCAAGTACTGATGGTGATAGCGCGACGCAGAGGTCCAGCGGGCGATAGGCTGATCATCGAGATACGCCAACATCGCCAGCAGCACCACACTCGGAATGCGGCTGCCGCCGGATGAGCCGAACGCCGTAAACGCGTCGGGGCTTTCGATGAAACTTGGGCTCATGCTCGACAGCGGACGTTTGCCCGGTTCGATGACGTTTGCGGGGCTGCCGGGCAACCCGTAGGTATTACTGCCTTTGGGGTCGACCGCGAAATCGTCCATCTCGTCGTTGAGGATCACGCCCGTGCCGGGAACGGTAAAGGCCGAACCAAATGGCAGGTTGAGCGACAGGGTCGCTGCAACGGCGTTGCCATCCTCGTCGAGGACGGAGAAATGGCTGGTGTTGTCCCCCTCCCTCCAGCGCGGCGCAGGAGGGAGCGCATTATTGGGCGTGGCGCGGTGAGGGTCGATGCTGGTCGACAGTTGCAATAAATAATCCGGCGCCAAGACCTGCGCAATCGGATTAGGCACGAAATCCGGATCCCCGAAAAACATCCGGTCTCGATAGGCACGTCTCAGCACCTCTGCCACGTAGTGCGCTCGCTGGGCCTTTTCCGATTCCCGCCAAGGCAACTGCTGCAGCATGAACAGGCTCTGCGCCAGAGCGACTCCCCCTGCCGAAGGAGGTGGCGCGCTGATGAGTTCGCGCTGGTCGGCCAATTGAAAGCGTAACGGCGTTCGGGTGACCACGTCGTATTCTTCGAGATCGTGGTAGTTCCAGATGCCGCCTCCTGCGCGTACGCCGCTGACCATCGACTGTGCCGTCAACCCGCTGTAGAAGCCAGCGCGACCTTTGTCGGCGAGACGCTCCAGGGTTTGTGCAAGCTCTGGCTGTTGAATGATCGCCCCCAGGTCAGGCACATCGTTATTGCGCAGGAACAGCCGGGCGCTTTCCTTATTGGCGCGCAAAGCGAACAGTCGCCAGCTGGCACGCTCGCGGTACACCTCGTCGACCTTGAACCCGCGGTAAGCCACGCGAATGGCAGGGGCCAGGGAGATGCTCAGCGGGAGGCGTCCATAGCGGTCGGCCAATTCGACCAATGCGGCGGGCAGGCCGGGGATGGCTGCGGCCAGGGGGCCGTTCAGAGATAAATCGGGTTGCGCGACACCATTGCGATGGAACATTCGCGGCTTGGCTTTAAGGGGCGCTTTCTCGCGGGCATCGAGAAAGGGGTACTGCACCGGCTCTCCCGCCTGGCGCAACAGGAAAAAACCGCCGCCACCCAGCCCGGAACCGTAAGGTTCAACTACGGCAAGGGTGGCGCTGATGGCAACCGCGGCGTCGAACGCATTCCCGCCATCGACCAGAATTTCCCGACCGGCGGCTGTCGCAACGGGGTGGGGGCTTGCAATGGCGGCCTGATCGGGATGGCCAGGACTGCCTTGAGCCGAGAGGGCGCACAGAACAAGCACTGCGCCAAACGAGGAGGGTATCCGCGTAAGCTTTGAGGTCATGCGTATCTCGCTCAGTTCTACAGGCAATACAGCCCATGTCTTCGGCGAAAGCGCGGATGCCGACAGGATATGCCTTCGTTTAAGCCTTGCTGGTAATAAGGTGGTACTTGGCCATCAGTTGGTCTTTCGTTTCGACGTTGTTTTCATCCAACGGGATGCAGTCCACGGGGCAGACCTGCTGGCACTGCGGTTCATCGTAGTGACCTACGCATTCGGTGCACAGGTTCGGATTGATCACGTAGATCTCTTCCCCTTGGGAAATCGCTTCGTTCGGGCACTCGGGTTCGCAGACGTCGCAGTTGATGCAATCGTCGGTGATGATCAGGGACATGGACACTCCTGCCGCGGTCGACACCGGGGCATATCAAGATCTAATGCGGCGAATTGTGCCGCATTAACGCTCGGTATGCACCTCAACATAGCGCCGGAACTAGGCTTTGAATCTTTCCTTGAGCGCTTGGGCGACCGCCGGATGTACGAATTTCGTGATGTCTCCGCCTAACGCCGCGATTTCTCTGACCAGCGTAGATGAAATAAATGAATAGCGTTCGGACGGCGTGAGAAAAAGGCTTTCGACGTCCGGGGCGAGCTGCTTGTTCATGTTGGCGAGCTGAAATTCATATTCGAAGTCCGACACCGCCCGCAGCCCGCGCAGCAAGATGTTGGCGTTCTGCTCTTGCGCAAAATGCGCCAGGAGGGTCGAGAAACCTACCACTTCAACGTTCGCCAGGTGTTTGGTAGCTTCCTGGGCCAGCGCGACCCGTTGCTCGAGGGGGAACAACGGATTTTTCTTGGGGCTGGCGGCGACGGCAATGACCACTTGATCGAACATGCGCGAAGCGCGTTCGACCAGATCGCCATGGCCCTTGGTGATGGGGTCGAAGGTGCCTGGGTACAACACTCGGTTCATCGCGTCGTCCTGGTCGGAGTTCGTTGGGACTCGGATGGTAGCGCAGGCCAGGTGTAGCGGCCAAGTTGCCTGCGCTCTCTGCGCCTTGCGAGTTGCCGCACCCGCGCCCAGACTGGGCAGGCCGTCCTGACGGCCTTCCCTTGCCTGACAGGAGTCGTGATGCGTACGGATTATCTGGCGTTCTTCGTTTCACTGTTTCTTTCTCGCCTCGGCGATCAGATCCTGCTGTTTCTCGTTCCGCTGATTGTTTTCCAGACCACTGACAGTGCCTCATGGGCCGGATTGGCGTTCTTCATGGAGGCATTGCCGCGCTATTTGGCATTCCCGGTCTGCGGTGCGTTGTGCGACCGGCACTCACCGGTCCGTCTGCTGCACATCAGCCAGGTATACCGCGCCGGGATCTGCGCGGTGGCGATGGCGCTGTATGGCGTATTCGGTGGGCTCTACTGGCTGGTTCTGCTTTCGGCGGTCTGCGGTGTGCTGACCACGCAGGGCATCATGGCGCGAGAGGTGGTGATGCCTCATGCATTCCCCGATTACCGTTACGGAAAAACGCTGTCGTACTCGCAAATCGCTGATCAGACCGGGCTGGTGCTGGGGCCGGTGCTGGCGGCACTGGCACTGGAAATCTGTCCGTGGCCGGGCGTTGTAGTGGGCGCGGCACTGTTGTTCGGGCTCGCCGACCTGGCCATGCGTGTCTGGCAGCGCGTGAGCGGTTTCCAAATGGCACGTCCGCAGCGGCAAGCGCGGGTATGGCATGAGCCTTTGCGCATCGCGCTTGGCCACATTGCCAGCGTCCCGAGCCTGCAGAAGCTCATCGGGCTTGCCGTGGGGGTAAACCTGATCGTGGGAGTTACCCTTGCCACATCGGCGGCGATGGTGATCGGCTCGTTTGGAGAGAGCAAGGACTACTATGCCGTCGTACAGGCAGCGGGCGCCGCAGTGACTATCGCCATTTTGTTCGTGCTGGCGCGCATCGAGCTGCCTCTCAAATTGCTGGGTGCCGCGTCCTATTGCGCGATTGTGGTGGGGGCATTGATTACGGCTACCGGGGCGATTCCTGGCGTTTATTTGATAGGGTTTCTGCTGATTGTCGGCTTCGACAAGATGTTCAACATCTACATGCGTACCCTTCGGCAGCGTCTCATCCCGGTGGGTGATTTCGGTAAGACGGTGGGGGTCATTACCCTGCTCAACAACCTGTCGCAGCCCTTTGCGGGATTGATGGTGGGGCTGCTCACCGCTTCATTGGGCTTGCGAGGTGTCATTCTGGTGATGGTACTGGTGGCCGGTCTCTTGGGGGCCCTCATTGCGGTCGCATACCGGGCGAGCGCTGCGGTGCCGCCGAGCAATGAAGGCTGCACCGAACCGGAGCGCATGCGTTAAGATCAAGCCTATTCCCGTGACATCCAGGCGTCCGAGCTAAACATGGCACCGCGCATCAAACCCTTACGCGTCAAGACGCGAGAACGCATCGTGCAGAGCAGCCTGGAACTGTTCAATCTGCAAGGCGAGCGCAGCGTGAGTACCAACCATGTCGCGGCACACCTGGAGATTTCGCCGGGGAACCTCTATTACCACTTCCCTAACAAGCAGGCGATCATCGCCGAGCTGTTCACGCAGTACGAAGCGTTGATCGACAGCTTTCTGCACCCACCCAAAGGGCGTTTGCCGGCGGTCGAGGATAAGCGCCATTACTTGCTCGCGATCCTCGACGGTATGTGGCGCTACCGTTTCCTGCATCGCGACCTCGAGTATCTACTGGACGCCGACCCTGAGCTGGCCCAGCGTTATCGGCGCTTTTCCCAGCACTGTCTGATCAAAGGGATGGCCATCTATGGTGGCTTCGTCGACGCGGGCATTCTGGACATGAACAGCGTGCAGATCGAATCACTCACGCTCAACGCCTGGATCATCCTGACGTCATGGGTGAGGTTCCTTTGTACCACCCGGAAAACCCCAGGCCGTTTGAACGAAGAGGCCATCCGGCGAGGGGTTTATCAGGTCTTGATGCTTGAGCTGGCTTACGTTACGCCTGGCGCGCGTGCAGCGGTGCATGCGCTATGCGACGAATTTCATGTGCCTTTGATCACAGCGCTGGAGGATGCGGATTGAGCCAATGCTTCGATTGCATGGAATACCCCCATCGTTTCTAGCCATTTTTACTGTCTGCAGGAGCCCGTCATGTCTATTGCGCAACTGATCAGCCCGCAACAACTGGCCGAACGCCCACAATCACCGGGGCGAGTGATCCTAGATTGCCGTTCTTCCCTTGATGACCTGGATTACGGTCAGCGCAGCTACGCGCAAGGGCATATCGAGGGTGCGTCCTACGCCGATCAGCTCAACGACCTGAGCGGACCCATCATCAAAGGAGTAACGGGACGGCATCCCTTGCCGGATCCGCAGGCCTTGATCGATCGCCTGCGGTTCTGGGGAGTGGATAACGACAGCGAAATCGTGCTCTACGACGACGGCCCCGGCGCTTATGCTGCACGCGCATGGTGGCTGCTTGCGTGGCTGGGCAAGCGTGACGGCGTATACCTTCTCGATGGCGGATTGAAGGCGTGGCATGCAGCTGGACTGCCGTTGAGTCTGGATCCGCCGGCGCATCGCGAAGGCACGTTCAAGGGCAAGCCGGATGAGACGCTGGTGCTCACTGCGCAAGAGGTGCAGAAGAAACTGGACAGGCCCGATGTCACGTTGATCGATGCGCGCGCGCCTGCACGATTTCGCGGCGAGGTCGAGCCGATCGATCCAGTCGCTGGTCATATCCCCGGCGCGCAATGTGCAGCCTTCACGGACAATCTGGGCCCGGACGGGCGCTTCCTGCCCGCCGCGCAGCTCAGGGAGCGATTTGCCGAAATCCTGAAAGGGCGTGCGCCTGAAAAGCTCGTCGCATACTGCGGCTCGGGCGTCACGGCCTGCCAAAACTTGTTCGCCCTATGCCTGGCTGGCTATCCCTTGGGCCGGTTGTACGCTGGGTCATGGAGCGAGTGGATCAACGATCCGCAGCGGCCAGTGGCCAAGGGCGAATAAGGCATCGCGGTGACGTGAATCACCGCATGCCGTGCAAACCTGCGGAGTTTGATCAACGGACGAGCTGCTGATCCGGCACTACAAAGCCTCTGTAATTGGCTTCGATGAATTGCTTGACCTCCGGCCCGGTCAAGTATTTCGCCAACAGTGTCAGCCTTGGATCATCCAGCATGTCGTTTCGTGCATAGATCAGGTTGGCGTAGGGGTTGTCTGCGGTGTGCTCTCGCACCAATGCCTGCGAGGGGTCCACCCCGTTCGAGAGGGCGACGTCACCGTTGATGAAGCTGGCATCGGCATCCGGTAGCGCCTTGGCCTTGACGGCTGCATTATCGTGGTCGAACGTCTTGCTGACGTGGGTCAGTTTGAAAATCGGGTCACTCACTGCAGCGGTCCTTGGTGATGTCTGTCTGAGCAGAACCGCCAGGACGCCGCGAAGCGGCGATCTCAGGCGATACACCCAACATTCGGTCGCCGCATAATCATTGCTTTGAGTTATAACGGAAAAGAATTTTTAATTCTTTGCTTATAATCGCCTGTTTTCTGCAAAAGGAGCTGTGGTCATATTTGCCCCATCAACCAGCGCAGCAGAAAAAACACCAACAGCCCCCCGCCAATGGTGGCCAGCAGATTGCGGCTGAGCGCTGCGATGGCGATCGCCGCAACGCCCGCCAGCAGGTAGGCATTATCCAGTGAAAGCTGCCAGTGTTGGCCGTCAGGCAGCAACATGCCAGGCACAACAATGGCCGTGAGCACGGCGGTGGGCACGTAATGCAGCCCCTGTCTGACCACTGGGGGAAAGCGCAGATCGGGCCAGGCGAACAAGCTGTAGCGCATCGTAAATGTGATCACGGTCATTCCCAGGATCAACCACCCGTAACTCATGAGTGCACCTCGTCGACCTGGGCATTGCGGGGGCCTTCGGATTGACGTCTTTCCAGCAGAACCCCGACGGCAATGCCGCTGAACGCGGCAGCCATCAAGCCCAGCTTGTAGGGCCATGACCAGGTCATCAAGGCAACGGCGCCCGCCGCAAGCGCTGCTGCGATTTGCGGCTGGTTACGAAGCAACGGCACGACAATGCCGATGAACGTAGCCAGCATCGCAAACTCCAGGCCCCAACTGGCCATGTCCGGTACCGCCTGCCCGAACAGCACGCCCACCAGCGAACTGCTCACCCAGCAGGTATAGAGGGCGCTGGTAACGCCAAGCCAATACCAGTGCGCCAGAGGTGAGCGGCCGTGCACAAGGTAATAGCGTTGCACGACGGCGAAGGTTTCGTCGGTCAGCCAGAATGCCAGTAGCAGTCGCCAGCGCTGCGGCAGGTTTTGCACCTGGGGTTGCAGCGTGGCGCTGTAGAGCACATGACGCAGGTTGACGATGAAGGTGGTCAGCAGGATCACCACTGCACTCGCCCCAGCGCCCATCAGGCTGACGACGATGAATTGCGCAGACCCTGCGTAGACGAACATCGACATGCTGACCGCCTGCCACAGTGAGAGGCCGCCGATGCCAGCCAGCGTTCCGAATATGATGCCGAACGGCGCAATGCCGACCAGCATCGGCACGCTATCGCGAAGACCGCGGGCGAAGAGTTGATTGCGAGACATGATGTTTCTCCTTGTGCCTCGAATCATCAGCCTGTGCAGGCCTCCTGTCTTGAACGATCTTGCAACGGGCAAGGCGCTGAAGCTTCAAGCTGCCCCGGCGGAGCCATGCACATCCACCAGCCACTGAGGAATGCACTGCTCCAGGTAATAAACCGGCTTTCTGAGCGTTCCCCCGACGAAGCCTACATGGCCGCCTCGATGCTGAAGATCGAAACGGGTGCTCGGTGACAGTTCGTCGAGTGCGGGAAGGCTGTGCTGGAACACGAAAGGGTCATCTGCGGATTGCACCAGCAATGTCGGGGTGCGGATGGCCCCGAGATAATAGCGGCTGGAGGCTTTGCGGTAGTAATCCTGCGCGTCGTCAAATCCATTCAGTGGGGCGGTTACCCTGCCGTCGAACTCCCAAAACGTCCGCAGGTTATCCAGCGAGCCCAGTGCGGCGAGGGCTGACAACCCGTCGTTCATGCCTTCATGCTGGAACCGACGCTGCTTGTCCTTGATGTACCCCACCATTTCACGCATGAAATGGCGTTGATAGACCTTGGAAAAACCCAGGCCGATGCGGTCCGCGCACTCATCCAACCGGAAAGGTACCGACACTGCCGCGGCGCCCTGCAGTTGGCTCTCGAACCCTGACTCACCCAGATGCTTGAGCAGGATATTGCCGCCCATTGAGTACCCCACCGCATACAGCGGCGCCAGCGGGCGGGCCCTGCGCAGGTGAGCGATAACGGCTGCCAGGTCATCGCTGACGCCCGAGTGATAGCTGCGAGGCAGCAGATTGGGCTCGCCCGAGCAGCCTCTCCAGTTCAACGCGACACTGGTCCACCCATGCTTTTCCATGGCGTGCTGAAGCCCGACGACATAGTGCGAGTTGGATGATCCCGTCAAACCATGCAGCACCAGCACCACAGGCACCTTGGCGTCGTGTGGACCGTGCCAGTCCAGATCGAGGAAGTCACCGTCGTCGAGCCAAATACGTTCGCGACGCCGTTCCAGGGCGGGCATTTTGCGCCAGATCGGCCCCCACATGGTTTGCAAATGAGGGTTGCCGAGTCCGAATGCCGGCGCGAACACGCCGCTTTCAGTTGGCGTGGCCACTGCGTTCCCACAAGGCGTAGTGCACCTGCCCCGTCTTTTTCTCTCGATGCAGCCGCCAATTGCCCGGCAGGCCTAGTGTCGATGGCGGCGTTTCGCTCTCGGTGTAGACCCAGGCATCGTTCGCCAGCCAGCCGCGTTCTTCAAGCAGCGTACAGGCCGGAACCAGCAGTTGCTGATGGAAGGGCGGATCGAGGAATACCACGTCGAATGCCTCGGCCGGTTGGGCTTCCAGGTAGCGCAGCGCGTCACCGGCTTGAGTCCTGCCAACGCTGCAGCGCAAGGTGCCCAGGTGCTCGCGCAGGCTGGAGATGGCCACGGGATTGGCATCCAACGCCAACCCCATGCTCGCGCCCCGCGACAAGGCTTCGAGGAACAGCGCGCCGCTTCCCGCAAAGGGATCGAGCACCCGTGCGCCTTCGATATAAGGCGCCAGCCAGTTGAACAGGGTTTCTCGCACCCTGTCGGGTGTAGGGCGAAGGCCGGGGGCGTCTGGAAAGCTCAGACGTCGGCTGCGCCATTCACCGCCAATGATTCGCAACTGGCCAAGGCCCGTATGAACTTTAGGGCCTTTGTGAGCGCGCAGAGGCTTGGAAGTCGAGGTCATCAGTGCTCCGGAACGCCGACGGGTTGCTCGGCGGGTCTTTCGGTCGGGGGCGGCAGAGGCTTCTGAAGGACGGTAGGACCGGCGGTCACGATCACCAGGTTGTCCACATTCAGATGCTTGTTCATCACCGCCTTTATTTGCTCGACGGTGACGCTTTGGGATTGCGTCATGAAATCTTCGAGATATGTCAGCGGCAGATTATAGAAGCCAATGGCTCCCAATTGGCCAACAATTGCCGAGTTGCTCGCGGTCGACAGCGGGAAACTGCCTGCCAGCTCACGCTTGGCATCGTCGAGCTCTTTCTGGGTCGGGCCATTGGCGAGGAAGTCGCGAGTGACATCCTTGACCAGATTGAGCGTATTTTCGCTCAGCTCGGCACGGGTTTGCAGGCCGATCATGAACGGACCTTTTGCCTGCATCGGTGTGAAGCCCGATGAGACGCCGTAGGTCAGGCCTCGCTTCTCCCGCACTTCGGTCATCAACCGGCTGCCGAATCCACCACCGCCGAGAATCGAGTTACCCAAGGACAGCGCAGCGTAATCGGGGTCAGCGCGATCGATACCCAGTTCGGCCAGCATCAGGTGCGTCTGCTTGGATGGGAATTCGATATGGGTTTGACCCGGTTTCGGTGGCGTCGGTGCAACGGTTTTCGGAAGCGCAGGGCCTTTCGGCAGTGCCGATGACACCTGGGCCGCCACCGCTTCGGCCTCAGGACGAGAGAGGTCTCCGACCAGCGCAATCACCGCGTTCCCGGCGGCGTATGCTTTGGCATGGAAGGCTTTCAACTGAGCGAGGGTAATGGGGGTGACGGTTTTGGCAGTGCCCATGCTCGGGTGCGCGTAGGGGTGTTCACCATAGAGGCGCTTGAAGAGCTCATCGCCCGCCAGTTTGCCCGGGTTTTGCTTCTGGTATTCGAAACTGGCCAGCAACTGGTTTTTGATGCGGGCCAGTGAGTCGGAAGGAAACGTCGGTTTGCCGACTACTTCAGAAAAGAGTTTGAGCGCTGGTTCGCGTTTGTCCGGTGCGCTCAGGCTGCGTAACGAGGCAAGGGCCATGTCGCGGTAGGATCCGTTGCCGAAGTCTGCGCCAAGGTCTTCGAAGCCGGCGGCAATGGCGCTGACATCCTTGCCCTTGACGCCTTCGTTGAGCATGGCATTGGTGATCATTGCGATGCCTGGCGTCGCGCCGTCCTGGCTGCTGCCTGCGGCGAACAGCACGCGCATGTCGAACATCGGCAGCTCATGCGCTTCGACGAAGAGCACTCGCGCGCCCTCGGCGGTTGTCCACGATTGAATATCCAGCGAGCGTCGTGCGGGCGCCTTGCCGTCGAGCTCCTTCAGGGATTCCAGCGTATTGGCGGCCTTGTCGATGGCTTTGGGCGCTTCAGTGGAGGTCTCCGCCGTCGCAGACATCGGGCCGAACAGGCCAACGGACGTCAATAGCAGCGCAACAGCCCGCGTACGCACAGAACGTTTCTCGATGCGCCGGATCATTGCGCTTTCTCCTCAGGCAATACATGCGCAACGGCAAGGCGTTCGCGAGTGAAATAGGTGCGTGCGGCCTTCTGGATGTCTTCGGGCGTGACGCTTTGCAACGCCGCCAGCTCACCATCCATCAGCCGCCAGGAGAGGCCGACTGTTTCCAGTTCGCCGATGGTGCTGGCCTGGCTGGTGATGGAATCACGTTCGTAGACGAGCCCCGCGATCACCTGGGCACGAACCCGCTCCAGTTCGGCCTGGGTCGGCGGCTTGGTCTTCAATTCGTCGAGCAATCGCCAGATACCGGCTTCGACATCCGCCAGGGTTTTCTTCTTTTGCATGTTCGGAGTAGCGCTGAGGGTAAACAGGCTGTCGCCTCGGGTATAGGCGTCATAGTTCGAGGAAGCGCCGGTCACCAGTTCCTCGCCACGTTCGAGTTTCGACGGAATGCGGGCACTGTAACCACCATCCAGCAGCGCAGAGATCAGCCGTAGCGCGTTCACCGACTGTGGATCGGTGGCCGTGGCCAGGCTCGGCACGTTAAAACCGTACATCAGGCTCGGCATCTGCGTGGCGACATGTACGGTGATCTGACGAAGGCCGGGCTCCGGTAGCTCGAGAGGCTTCTTGGAGGGCGGCACGTCGCGTCGGGGGATGGGCCCGAAGAAGCGTTCGGCCAGCGCTTTGACTTCGCTCGGTTGGACGTCTCCGACCACCACCAGGGTGGCGTTGTTCGGCACGTACCAGGACTCGTACCAGTGACGCAGCTCTTCGACTTTCATGCGGTCCAGGTCCGCCATCCAGCCAATGGTCGGCGTGTGATAACCGCTGGCAGGGTAGGCGATGGCCTTGAAGCGCTCGTAAGCCTTGGCGTTGGGCTTGTCATCGGTGCGCAGGCGGCGCTCTTCCTTGATGACCTCGATCTCTCGCGCGAACTCTTCGGGCGGCAGGCGCAGGCTGGCCATTCGATCCGCCTCCAGCTCGAAGGCCACGCTCAGTCGATCGCGGGCCAGAACCTGGTAGTAGGCGGTGTAGTCATCGCTGGTGAACGCGTTCTCTTCAGCGCCCAGGTCGCGCAGGATCAGTGAGGCTTCGCCCGGGCCTGCCTTGGCGCTGCCTTTGAACATCATGTGTTCAAGCGCGTGGGAAAGGCCGGTCTGGCCGGGCGTCTCGTAGCTGGAGCCGACCTTGTACCAGACCTGCGATACGACGACCGGCGCACGATGGTCTTCGCGCACGACCAATTTAAGGCCGTTTTCCAGCGTGAATTCAGTGGTGGATTGAGGATCGGCGGCTACAGCGACAAGGGGCAGACACAAGGTACCGAGCAAAAAGCCTGCGGCACGGCGGGCAAGGGCATTCATTCGTCAATTGAACCTTCGAGGCGGCCTGCATGAACTTGGCGTCGGCGGGCGCGGGAGTTAGGGCGTATCATCACATACTTCCACCGCCGAGCCGGAGGCCGAAATGTCCCAAGGCAACGCGTGCGGGGAGATTTGAGCATCCAGACGAGCGACGCAGCCCTGTGAATTTCCGGCCCCGGCCTGCCGGGTTAATGCCTGGAAACTCGCTAAGCTTCGTCTCGGTTCCTGGCGAGGAAACGCACATTCCCTGAGGCAAGGGCCCGGTCTGGTGCGCTTTGAGGCACCCACGCGGCGGTGGAAATATGTGATGACACGCCCTAGGATAGCGGCCAGTTTGCTCGACGACCATGGCTGTGACGTAGGACTCTTCGTCTTAAGCAGGAAGGCGATGCTTAAATGGCGTAAACGGCAGAGCCCTTGCTGAACAAGCGGGCTCTATTACAGTCTGTTTCGCATACAGAATTTTCAGAGGCGCCGGTCTGGCGCGTCGCGACCTTGAGATAAGCGTCCTCCATGTTTGGTTCCAACGACGACAAGAAGACGCCAGCCCCGGCTGGCGAGAAAAAAGGCCTGTTCGGATGGCTGCGCAAGAAGCCGCAGGAACCCGTGGCCGATCAGCCGAAAGATTTACCCGTTTCAGCGCCCGAGACCGCCATCGAACCGACCTCGCCCGCTGCGGATCCGCACACCCCTCCGGCCATCCCGCCCGCCAGCTCCGCTGCGCCAACCTTCATCGCCCCTGCGCCTGAGCATGCTGTCGACACACCGCCCGCTGCCGAGCCCTGGCTGAAGTTGCCCGTCGCTGAAGAGCCTGTTGCGCTGACCGATGAAAATGAACCCCATGTGACGCCTGAGATTCCGACGCACACTGCGTCGCACGTGCCGACACCTGTCGCGCCCCCTGTGTCACCTTCGGTTGAAGCCGTACCGCCGTCCATCGAGCCAGTGCCTGTTGCGCTGCCCGATCCTGTCGCTGGCAATGACCTGCCAGGGCTGACGCCGCCCGCGCCCGTTCCAGCACCGCGTGTCGAGGCGCCGCAGGCCCCGGTCGTCGCCGAGCCATCGGGCCCTTCGCCAGCCCAGGCTGTCGAGCCCAGGCAGCCGGGCTTCTTCGCCCGCCTCAAGCAAGGGTTGTCCAAGACCAGCGCCAGTCTCGGCGAAGGTATGGCCAGTCTCTTCCTTGGCAAGAAAGCCATCGACGACGACATGCTGGACGAGTTGGAAACCCGCCTGCTCACCGCGGATGTAGGTGTCGAGGCAACGTCGCTGATCGTGCGGAACTTGACGCAGAAAGTGGCGCGTAAACAACTCACCGACAGCGACGCGCTCTACAAATCCCTGCAAAGCGAGCTGACCGAAATGCTCAAGCCGGTGGAGGCTCCGCTGGTGATCGCCGCTGACCACAAGCCGTTCGTGATCCTGGTCGTCGGTGTCAATGGCGCGGGCAAGACCACGACCATTGGCAAGCTCGCCAAGAAGCTGCAGCTTGAGGGCAAGAAGGTCATGCTTGCGGCGGGCGATACCTTCCGTGCCGCAGCGGTGGAGCAGTTGCAGGTCTGGGGCGAGCGCAACAAGATCCCGGTCATTGCCCAGCACACAGGGGCCGATTCGGCGTCGGTCATTTTCGATGCGGTTCAGGCGGCCAAGGCCCGCGGCATCGACGTGTTGATCGCCGATACCGCAGGCCGTCTCCATACCAAAGACAACTTGATGGAAGAGCTGAAGAAGGTACGCCGCGTAATCGGCAAGCTGGATGAAGCGGCCCCCCATGAAGTGCTGTTGGTGCTGGACGCGGGGACCGGTCAGAACGCCATCAACCAGGCCAAGCAGTTCAACCAGACCGTCAACCTCACAGGGCTGGCGCTGACAAAGCTCGATGGGACTGCCAAGGGCGGGGTGATCTTCGCGCTGGCCAAGCAATTCGGGCTGCCGATCCGTTATATCGGGGTAGGCGAGGGCATCGACGATTTGCGGACCTTCGAAGCCGAACCCTTTGTTCAGGCACTTTTTGCCGAGCGGGAGCGCACATGATTCGTTTCGAACAGGTCGGCAAGCGCTATCCGAACGGGCACGTCGGCTTGCATGAGCTGAGCTTTCGAGTGCGTAGGGGCGAGTTCCTGTTTGTCACCGGTCATTCGGGCGCTGGCAAAAGCACCCTGCTTCGCCTGCTATTGGCCATGGAGCGCCCCACGTCGGGCAAGTTGTTGTTGGCCGGGCAAGATCTGGGGCAAATCAGCAATGCGCAGATCCCTTTCCTGCGCCGGCAGATCGGCGTGGTGTTTCAGAACCACCAGTTGCTGTTCGATCGCACGGTGTTCAACAACGTTGCACTGCCGCTGCAGATCCTCGGCCTGTCCAAGGCTGAAGTCACCAAACGTGTGGATTCGGCGCTTGAACGGGTCGCACTCTCCGACAAGGCCGAGCTGTACCCAGGGGACCTGTCCACCGGTCAGCAGCAGCGCGTCGGCATTGCGCGCGCCATCGTTCACCGCCCAGCCCTGCTGTTGGCGGATGAGCCCACCGGTAACCTTGACCCACGTCTGGCGGCTGAAATCATGGGCGTATTCGAAGACATCAACCGGTTGGGGACGAGCGTGCTGATCGCCAGTCACGACCTCGCCCTGATTGCCCGCATGCGCCATCGGATGCTCACCCTGCAACGCGGTCGATTGATCGGCGACGGGGAGGCGGGTGTATGAGCGCTACTCGCAGCCCCAAGGTTTCCGAGCGTGTGGCGCCCAAGGCCACGGAGCCGGGCCCGCAGAAGCAGAAAAAAAAGAAGCGGCACGACGATGATGACGGACCCAGCTTCGGCGAGTTGTTCAGCGCCTGGATCGAGGCTCATCGTTCGAGTCTGGCCGACAGCCTTCGCCGGTTGGGCAAGCAGCCGATCGGCAGTTTTTTCACCTGCCTGGTGATGGCCGTTGCGTTGAGCCTGCCGATGGGCCTCTCGTTACTGCTGAGCAATGTCGAACGCCTTGGCGGATCCTGGCAGCGTGCAGCGCAAATATCGCTTTATATGCAACTGGATGCGTCGCCTACCGAGGGGCAAAGTCTGGTCAGCAGGATCAAGCAGATGAACGGCGTTGCCGATGCGGAGTACATCTCTCGCGATCAGGCGCTGAGCGAATTCCAGCAGCAGTCGGGCCTTGGCGAGGCCCTCAAGGAGTTGCCGGAAAACCCGCTGCCCGGTGTGGTGTTGGTGACTCCGCTTGAAGTGGACAAGGCCGCGCTAGAGGCGTTACGTACCCAACTCGCCGAATTGCCGAAGGTGCAGCAGGCGCAGCTGGACCTGGTCTGGGTGGAGCGGCTTGCGGCAATTCTGAAGCTGGGCGACCGCTTTGTGTTCGGCCTGACGGTTTTGCTCGTCGTTGCATTGCTTCTGGTGATAGGCAATACCATTCGTCTTCATATCGAGAACCGCCGCACCGAGATAGAAGTCATTAAACTAGTAGGCGGTACGGACAGTTATGTACGGCGCCCCTTCCTTTATATGGGCGCGTTGTACGGGTTCGGCGCGGGGATTTTCTCGTGGGGCATACTGGCCTTCGGCCTGGATTGGCTCAACGATGCGGTCATTCGGTTGGCTGGGCTCTACGGCAGTAATTTCTCCCTCGCCGGTGTGCCGGTCGCCGACGGGTTTTCGCTCTTGCTAGGGGCGGTGTTGTTGGGGTATATCGGTGCGTGGATCGCCGTCGCGCGTCACTTGAGAGAGCTGGCTCCGCGATGAGTTTTAATGTTGAGGTAAGGTGTCCATAGTAAATTTTGTTTCACCTATTGACTTTTCAGCTTATGGGAACTTGTTTCGCGGTTCCCGGTCAATTTCGCAGTGCTGAACTGCACGAGTCATGTGTAGGAGGTTTTTTCGTATGACCACTTCTTTGCAACCTGCTTATGCCTTGGTCCCGGGTGCGAACCTGGAAGCCTATGTGCATACGGTGAACAGCATTCCACTGCTGACACCCGAGCAGGAGCGTGAACTGGCCGAGAGTCTCTATTATGAGCAGGATCTAGGGGCGGCTCGGCAGATGGTGCTCGCCCACCTGCGTTTTGTCGTGCACATCGCACGCAGCTATTCCGGTTATGGCTTGGCTCAGGCAGACCTGATCCAGGAAGGTAACGTCGGCCTGATGAAGGCCGTCAAGCGCTTCAACCCCGAAATGGGGGTGCGTCTGGTGTCGTTCGCAGTGCACTGGATCAAGGCTGAGATTCACGAGTTCATTCTGCGCAACTGGCGTATCGTGAAAGTCGCGACCACAAAGGCTCAGCGCAAGCTGTTCTTCAACCTGCGCAGCCAGAAGAAACGTCTGGCCTGGTTGAACAACGATGAAGTGCATCGCGTGGCAGAAAGCCTAGGCGTAGAGCCCCGTGAGGTGCGCGAAATGGAAAGTCGCCTGACGGGCCAGGACATGGCCTTTGACCCCGCTGCGGAAGCGGACGACGACAGCGCGTTTCAGTCGCCAGCCAACTACCTTGAAGACCATCGCTACGACCCGGCGCGTCAATTGGAAGATGCCGACTGGTCCGACAGTTCGACGGCCAATCTTCATGAGGCGCTTAGTGTGCTCGATGAGCGCAGCCGAGACATTCTCTACCAGCGCTGGTTGGCTGAAGAGAAGGCGACGCTGCACGATTTGGCAGAGAAGTACAACGTGTCCGCCGAGCGTATTCGTCAGCTCGAGAAGAGCGCCATGAACAAGCTCAAATCGTCGATTGCTGCATAATCGTAAGCCGCTCTGCAAAACGCCCCGAGATGATCGGGGCGTTTTCGTTTCAAGGGCGGGTACAGGGGCTGGCTCACCATTGGCGACGGTGATTCAGCCCCAGCAGATACTCGTCCCCACCCAACTGGCGCATCTGTTGACGGATCCACCCGGCACGGCGGGACACGTAGCTGCTGGGATTGCTTGCGCTCCACTCTCTAGGGTTGGGTAGCACGGCAGCCAAGTAGCTGGCCTGCTGTAGCGAGAGTTGGCTGGCATTGATGTGAAAGTGGTGCTCGGCAGCAGCCTGGGCGCCGAAGACCCCGTCATCCCACTCTACGCTGTTGACATAAACCTCCAAAATTCGCTGTTTGGACCAGAACAGCTCGATAAGCGCCGTGAACCAGGCTTCCAGCCCCTTACGGAAATAACTGCGGCCTGACCATAGAAACAGGTTTTTAGCGACTTGCTGGCTCAGCGTACTGGCCCCGCGAATCGAGCCACCCCGTTCGTTGTGAACCAGCGCGGCCTGGATGGCGTCGATATCGAACCCCCAGTGCTCGGCGAATTTCTGGTCTTCGCCAGCGATGACCGCGACTTTCAGGTCATCGGAGATTCTCTCCCAAGGTTCCCAGTCGCGCTGCAGGTCAATGGACTGACCGTCGAACCAGGATTCGATCTTGCGTTCGACCATCAGCGCGGTGAAGGGCGGTGGCACCCAGCGAAATATCAGAACCAGCACGACACTGGCCGCTGCGAACCAGAGCAGGCCTTTGGCGATACGACGAAGAAGAAAACGCAGCATAGAGATGGCTTGGCCGAACCCGTTGAGCGAGCCATTATACAGATCACGCGCCATTGAACCTGGAGTTACACATGCTTCGAACCTTTCTGATGTTGGCGGCTTTCTTTGGATTCACCGGTGTGGGGCTTGGCGCTTTCGCCGCTCATGGCCTGAAAAACCGTCTTACGCCGGAATACCTGGCTATTTTCCAGACCGGGGTGCTGTATCAGTTGATCCATGCCTTGGCGATCTTTGGCGTAGCGCTCCTCGCCATGCAGATTCAAGGTCGGCTGGTCAGTTATGCAGGTATTGCCTTTACCCTGGGCATCCTCCTGTTCTCCGGCAGCCTGTACCTCATGACGCTGACCGGCGTGAGCAAGCTGGGCATCATCACGCCAATCGGTGGCCTGTGTTTCCTCATTGGCTGGTTCATTCTGGGTTGGACGGCTTGGCGGCTGGGTGTAGATACATTGTGACAAGGCAGGTGTGCAACGCCGGTTGAGCGTGTGCACCGACGGCACATTCAGCAGCCCGCCGAGACGAATGGCCGTGCTGTGCCTTGGTCATCCCGACCGATCGGGCTAGAATGCACGCCCCCTAAAATGATGGCTGCCTTCGCATGCGCATTCAGTTGAACGGTGAATCCTACGAACTGCCCGACGGCGAGACCGTGGCGGCATTGCTGAGCCGCCTGGACCTGGTCGGGCGTCGAATCGCGGTCGAGCTGAATCTGGATATCGTACCGCGCAGCCAGCATGCATCCACGACGCTCAGCGAAGGCGATCACGTCGAAGTGGTGCATGCCATTGGTGGCGGCTAGGCCTTCACGCCCTGCGGTCTCCCCTGGCCCAGAAGAACTGCAAGAACCTCAACCCTAAAGAGGATTTCCGATGAGCAATGTTCGTAGCGACAAGCCGTTTACCGTGGCCGGTCGGACTTTTCAGTCGCGCCTGTTGGTCGGCACTGGCAAGTACAAGGACATGGAAGAAACCCGTCTGGCGATCGAGGCGTCGGGTGCCGAGATCGTCACCGTAGCGGTGCGTCGGACCAATCTGGGCCAGAATCCCGGTGAGCCGAACCTGCTCGACGTGCTGCCGCCGGATCGCTATACCATCCTGCCGAACACTGCTGGCTGCTATGACGCCATCGAAGCGGTACGCACCTGCCGTCTGGCCCGCGAACTGCTCGATGGCCACAATCTGGTCAAGCTCGAAGTGCTGGCCGACCAGAAAACCCTGTTCCCTAACGTGATCGAAACCCTCAAGGCCGCCGAGACGCTGGTCAAGGACGGCTTCGATGTCATGGTCTACACCAGTGACGATCCGATCATCGCTCGCCAACTGGCTGAAATCGGCTGCTGTGCGGTCATGCCATTGGCTGGACTGATCGGCACTGGCCTGGGTATCTGCAACCCCTACAACCTGCAGATCATTCTTGAAGAGTCGAAAGTCCCGGTATTGGTCGACGCCGGTGTCGGCACCGCCTCCGACGCCACCATCGCCATGGAATTGGGCTGCGAAGCGGTGTTGATGAACTCGGCCATCGCCCACGCACAGCAACCGATCCTGATGGCCGAGGCCATGAAACACGCCATCCTCGCGGGCCGCATGGCCTACCTGGCGGGTCGTATGCAGAAAAAACTCTATGCCAGCGCTTCCTCGCCGCTGGATGGTCTGATCAAGTAAGAGCCTGTTGATGATTGATTCGCAAACGCCTGACCCACTTCCGGACGAGGAAGTGATGAATGACCCACACGGCAAAGCACAGGGTGCTGACAGCCATCATCGGCGCATCAAGAGTTTCGTGATGCGAGCGGGGCGGATGACCGAGGGCCAGCAACGCGGGCTCGATCAGGGCAGGCCGCTGTTCGTGCTGCCATTGGCCGACGCCCCGGTCGACTTCGATCAGGTCTTCGGGCGCTCTGCACCCCGCACGCTGGAGATCGGGTTCGGCATGGGGCATTCGCTGCTCGAGATGGCGGCTGCCGCGCCCGAACAGGACTTCATCGGCGTCGAGGTGCATCGCCCTGGCGTCGGTGCGCTGCTTAACGGCGTGCTGACTCAAGGCCTGACGAACGTCCGGGTCTACGACTGCGATGCCATCGAAGTGCTCAAGCGCTGCGTTGGCGACGACAGTCTTGATCGCCTGATGCTGTTTTTCCCCGATCCCTGGCACAAGGCTCGCCATCACAAGCGCCGTATTGTGCAAGCCGAGTTCGCCGCGCTGGTGCGCAGCAAGCTCAAGCCGGGCGGTATTCTGCACATGGCGACCGACTGGGAACCTTATGCCGAATACATGCTGGAAGTGATGAATGTCGCACCGGGCTATCGCAACCTGGCGGAAGACGGCAAATGCGTACCGCGCCCTGCGGAGCGCCCGATCACCAAGTTCGAACGCCGTGGCGAGCGTTTGGGGCACGGCGTCTGGGATTTGAAGTTCGAGAAGATCGCCTGATCGACCAGCCCCTTTCCCCTGAGGGGGCCCGGTCAACCTGTGGGAGCGAAGTCTCTCGCGAGCGAAGCGTGCAGCCGAGACAGCTCCGTCGGCCGCGCCGTCAGCTTGCGATGGGCTCCGCTCCCACGGTCGTTCTGGGCCTTGCTCACTGGGGGCTTGTAGGACTTATCCTTCAGACTCTTCAATCTTGGACTACGGCTTTGTCGGCCGCATCTGGCTTCGCTTCCCTCAATGGATCGTTATCGTCCCGCCGTTGCACATTCTATTGCTGATAACGGGGAAAGATGATGAGAACAATCTGGCAAATGGCTGCAGTCGCGACGCTGATCGCAACGACGAGCGGCTGCGTTAGCTACAACATGAGCCAACCAACTGCTTCGCTGTCTGGCGAGGTCAAGACCGATCTCAAAGCGGATGTGAAAGTGGGTGAAACCATTCAGGGCGAATCGTCCAGCAACATCCTGTTCGGCTGGTTGAACCTGGGTGGTGACAATCAATTCGCCGATGGCGTGACCTATGGCGCTGCGTCGGGCGGCGGCCTGGGCTTGCCACTGCCCGATCCGGTGTCCAGGGCAAAAGCCGCGGCCGCCTACAAAGCAGTGAAGTCGTCGGGCTCCGATCTGATCGTCGCACCGCGCTATGAAGTGACCGTCAACGATTACTTCATCTTCAAAAAAGTGAACGTGAAGGTCACCGGCAACAAAGGCAGCATCCAGAGCATCCGCTGACGGATGAGTCGCGCCCGCCGGAACAGCGGGTGCGACTGCTGCATGAACTCGACGGGCCGGCGCAGGTTATTTCCGGTCGGCAACCACCCCGATCAACACCAACACGACCAACAACACCGGTGCGAGGCTGTAGTTGTTGAACTGGCTGAGCCCGCGCACTACCCAGGGGGTGGCATAGATCAGCGCCGCACCACTGCCGAGGGTGCAAAGCAAGGCCATGACCGGTACGCGCAAGGCGCCGGCAAAGCTACTCAAACGGCCTTCGATCCAGCCTTTAATGTCGGCACCGAACAAAATCAGCAGGCACCCCACCAACGCCAGAGCGATTTCCGAAAGGTTGCTGCGACTCCAGCGTGAGACGGTGGCCAGCAGGTCAAGTACGAGGTCCATTCAGTTTCCTTTACGTTAAGCCTTAAAGAAGAAAGTACTGCAGCAGGTCATTGAGGAATAGCTGACCTCGAGCAGTCGCCACCAGGCGCGTTGGATCGGCTTCCAGCAGGCCGCGTTCTTCCGCCTGCTGGCGCGCAGTGGCGAGCGAATCGAGGCTTAGACCGGTGCGACGCTGAAATAATGCAGCGTCGACGCCCCTTGTCAGGCGTAGGGCATTCATCATGAATTCAAACGGCATTTCTTCCGGCATCAGGCGTTTTTCGCCGGCCTGGAACGGCTTGGCGGGATTGAGATAATCCTTGGGCAGTCGGGTTTTCCAAGTCCGGGAAATGCGTCCGTCGGGATGGCTGAGCTTGCCGTGGGCGCCCGCACCAATGCCGATGAAATCACCGAAACTCCAGTAATTTAGGTTATGACGCGCGGCGCGTCCGGTCTGGGCATAGGCTGACACCTCGTACTGCGCGTAGCCGTTTTCCCGCAACAACGTCTGGCCGGCCTCCTGAATATCCCAGAGGATGTCGTCTTCCGGCAGGGTGGGCGGCTGATTCCAGAACACCGTGTTGGGCTCCAGCGTCAATTGGTACCAAGAGAGATGCGTGGGGGCGAGCGCGATGGCCTGGCGCAGGTCGCCCAATGCATCCTGCTCGGACTGGTCTGGAAGGCCGTGCATCAGATCCAGGTTGAAGTTATCGAAGCCCGCCTTGCGCGCCATGTCTGCTGCGCGCACAGCCTCGTCGCCGTTGTGAATACGGCCAAGCGCCTTGAGTTTGGCTTCCTGAAAGCTCTGAATACCAATCGAAAGGCGATTGATGCCCAGGCCGCGATAGGCGCTGAATTTGCCCTGCTCGAAGGTTCCAGGGTTGGCTTCCAGCGTGATTTCGATGTCATGAGCGAAACGAATGCGTTGCTCCACGCCGTTCAACAAGCGCCCCAAGGCATTGGCGCTGAAAAGGCTTGGCGTGCCCCCGCCAAAAAAGATCGTACTCAGTTCACGCCCGTAAACGTGAGGCAGCTCCAGGTCCAGATCCGCCAGCAGCGCGTCGACATATTCCTCTTCAGGCAGCACGGCACTGGCGGCGTGGGAGTTGAAATCACAATAGGGGCATTTGCGCACACACCAAGGGATGTGGATATACAGCGAAAGCGGCGGCAGCTCGGCCAGAGGATGCCCCGCAGGCTGGGAACTGAACCCGGAAGCGCCCAGGATCAGCGGCCGGGTAGTCGGATCGTCGGTCATCTCTCTACCGCATCCAACTGCAACCGCTGCCGCAAGATGGCCATGGCGCGGGCGCGGTGGCTGATCCGGTTTTTGTCCGCAGGGGGCAGTTCGGCACTGGACAGGTTGCGTTCGGGCACCCAGAACAGGGGATCGTAGCCAAAACCGTGCTCGCCGCTGGCGGCGGTGAGAATTCGACCGTGCCAAAGGCCTTCACACAGGATGGGCAGTGGATCGTCGGCATGGCGAACCAGTGCCAGTACGCATACGAACTGCGCACCCCGTTGGTCTTCCGGCACGCCTTCGAGGGCGTTGAGCAGCTTGGCATTGTTTGCCGCATCGCCTTGGCCGTCCGCGTAGCGAGCCGAGTAGATCCCAGGCGCGCCGCCGAGGTAATCGACCGCCAGGCCCGAGTCGTCGGCCAGGGCGGGCAACCCGGAGATGCGCGCGGCATTCCGGGCTTTCAGGATGGCGTTCTCCACGAACGACAGCCCTGTTTCGTCGGGTTCGACGCTGCTGAATTCACCGATGGAGCGCAGTTGCACGCTGCCTCCGAGCATCGCCTGGAGTTCTTTGAGTTTGCCGGCGTTATGGCTGGCGAGTACGAGCTGCGAAAAATTCATCATTCGTCCGAGAAAATCTGTTGAGTGAAGCTGAGCGTATGGGGTTGTTCACCCTTCGCGTTGACATTGATCGTGAAAACGTAGGTCGCTGACGTATCGGGCTCGACGGCGAACTGAGCGAGGTAGTTCACCGAACCGTTTTCGGCGATCGGCCTGAAATCAAGGACCTTCTGCCGTCCTGTCAAATCCGCCACCGTGCCATCGATGCGGGCAGGGACCGTCTTGCCACCCTTGACCGCCGTGATGTTGATGACGCCCTGACCCTTGCTGCGAGTCAGGTCGTACTCAGTCGCGATCGCCGGTTGCAAGAGCCCTGAGGCGAAGGCGTTGTAGTGGATGGTGAGGTCGCCGAACACTTGCTGGCGGTTCGGGCTGGCGCTGTCGGCGGCCACCGCCTGTGTGTTTGTCAGACTGACCAGCGTCATCAACAGGCCCAGCAGGGGGATCGGACGCGCCATGATCAGACTCCTTCGCAGTCGGGTTTTACACGGCGATCCGGTGATCCTGCAGAGCGGGGCTGCTGACCCGATAGATGCCGATCTCACCCAACAGATTAGGCCAAAGCTTGCTGGCCCAGCCATGGCGATGCTGCTGATCGACAGCCAACCGATCAATGACCTTCGCCGAGCGCTCGCGACACAGCTCTTCGAAGTCGGCAAACGTGCAGAAGTGAATGTTGGGCGTGTTGTACCAGGTATAAGGCAGAAACTCGGACACCGGCATGCGGCCCTTGCTGGCCAGGTACCAGCGGCATCGCCAGTGACCGAAGTTCGGGAAGGTGATGATGCACTGGCGGCCGACACGCAGCATTTCGTCGAGGATCTTGTCGGGGTAGTGCACGGCTTGCAGGGCCTGAGTCATCACCACGATGTCGAAGCTGTCACTGGCAAAGTTGCCCAGGCCCTTGTCCAGGTCTTGCTCGATGACGTTCACGCCCCGTGCTACGCAGCGGGCGATATTGTCGGCATCGTTTTCCAGGCCGTAGCCAGTGACGTGTTTGTTGTCCCTCAGCCAGGCCAGCAGCTCGCCGTCGCCACAGCCGAGGTCGAGCACGCGGCTGCCTGCCGGTATCCAGTCTTGGATGATTTCCAGGTCGGCTCTCATGGTGTCCTCAGAGTGCAATACGGTTCATGTAGCTGGAGAAGGCTTGCAAATAGCGGGGGATCGGCATCAGGAAGGCATCATGGCCTTGCGGGGCATCGATCTCGAGGTAGCAGACATCCTTTTTGGCCGCCATCAGGGCGTCCACCAGCTCGCGGGAGCGGGCAGGGGAGAAGCGCCAGTCGGTGGTGAAGGACATCACGCAGAATTTCGCGGTGGCATTGGCGAAGGTTGCGGCCAGGTTGTCGTTGAAGCTCGCTGCCGGATCGAAATAGTCCAGCGCCTTGGTCATCAACAGGTAGGTGTTGGCATCGAAACGCCCGGAAAACTCTTCCCCCTGGTACCGCAGGTAGCTTTCGACCTGGAACTCCACGCTGTGAAAGTCGTAGTTGAGCTTTTCACTCTTGAGGCCACGGCCGAATTTCTCGCCCATCGAGTCATCGGACAGGTAGGTGATATGCCCGACCATGCGCGCCAGCATCAGGCCGCGCTTGGGGATGACGCCCTGTTCCTGGAACGAACCGCCGTGGAACTCGGGGTCGGTCAGGATGGCCTGGCGGGCGACTTCGTTGAACGCAATGTTCTGAGCGGACAGTTTGGGTGCCGACGCGATGGCCAGGCAATGGCGCACGCGGTCCGGGTAGCTGATCGTCCATTGCAGCGCCTGCATCCCGCCCAGGCTACCACCAACGACTGCGGCCCATTGCATGATGCCCAGGCTATCGGCCAGACGGGCCTGACTGTGCACCCAGTCTTCGACCGTGAGCACGGGGAAGTCGGCGCCGAAGGGGCGGCCGGTTTCCGGATTGGTGCTGCTTGGCCCGGTCGAGCCGTTACAGCCGCCGAGGTTGTTCAGGCTGACAACGAAGAATTTCCGGGTGTCGATGGGTTTGCCCGGGCCGATGCAGCTGTCCCACCAACCCGGTTTGCGATCTTCGCTGCTGTGGTAGCCAGCCGCATGATGATGACCGGATAGGGCGTGACAGATCAGCACCGCGTTGCTTCTGGCAGCGTTGAGTTGACCATAGGTTTCGTAGATGAGGTCATAGGCGGCCAGCGAGCGGCCGCAGGCCAGAGCCAGGGGCTCGTTGAAGTGCGCCGTCTGCGGCGCGACCAGACCGACAGAATCTTCGGGAAAGACCGTGGACATCGACCCTGCTCTCACTGAAATGAGGCGTAAGTCTAAAGATCGAAGGGGGGAGCGGCAACCAACTAAACAGTTGAACACGCCGGTGGTCGTGCTTTTGACGCTGCCCGAAGGGCGTAGGAGCGCGCTTGCCCGCGATTGCGGTGTGTCAGCTGTCAAGATGGTGCAGATCTGACGCTATCGCGGGCAAGCGCGCTCCTACAGGGTTACGTGTCGCAGCCCCTTAAATCATCCGCCACAGCTCTTGCGGCATACCCGCATAACCGGCCAGCTCCGGCATGACGTAGGACTGCACCACCTGGATGGCCAGGAAGGCGAAGATCGGGGAGATGTCCATGCCGCCCAGGTTCGGCACGATACGGCGAAACGGCGCCAGGATCGGCTCACTGATCTGGTAGGCCAGCTCGGCGGCAGGGTTGTGGGTGCCCGGAGCGATCCACGACACGATCACCATGATGATCATCGCAACCCAGAAGATTTTCAGGAGCAGCGAGGTAATCCCGATGATTGCCCACATCAGCAGATGAGGTACATCGCCGATGGTGCCGTAGGTCATGATCAGGACGAAGGCCATCAACAATGCTTGAATCACGATGGCCAACAGCAGCGAGGAAGTGTCCAGCCCAAAAACGCTTGGAACGATGCGGCGGATGGGCTTGAGCAACGGTTGCGTCGCCCGGACGGCAAACTGACTGAGCGGGTTGTAGAAATTGGCTTTGACCAGTTGCAGCACGAAGCGCAACAACACGATGGTCAGGTACAGGCTGATCAGCGTCTGAATGACGAAAATCGTGGCGCCGGTGAGTGCATTCATGAATGGCTCCTTATTTGCCCAGCAATTCAGCGAGTTCGGCAGAGCGATGCGCAGCGGCGCTGAGGGCCTTTTCGACGATCGCTTCGAAACCGTCCGCCTGGAACGATTTGATTGCCGCTTCCGTAGTGCCCGCAGGCGAGGTGACACGACGACGCAATTCGGCGGCGTCGACATCGCTGGTGGTGGCCATGCGTGCGGCACCCAGCGCCGTTTCCTGGCTCAGTTGCTTGGCAACCTCCGGCGACAGGCCCAGCTTCACGCCAGCGGCGGTCATGGCCTCGATCAACAGGAAGAAATACGCAGGACCGCTGCCGGAGACCGCGGTCACGGCGTCGATTTGCGCTTCGGTCTCCACCCAGAGCGCGGTGCCCACGGCAGAAAGCAGCGCTTCTGCCTGTTGCCGCTGAGCAGGCGTCACTTTCTGCGTGGCATACAGCCCGCTCACGCCCTGACGCAACAGCGCCGGCGTATTGGGCATGCAGCGCACCAGTGGTTGCTCGCCGAGCCAGGCTTCCATGCTGGCGCAGGTAATACCGGCGGCAATCGACACGATCAATTGATGAGGCTTGAGCGCTGGCTTGAGCGCTTCGCAAACCGCTTTCATCATTTGCGGTTTAACGGCCAGCAGGATCACGTCGGCGCCTTCGATGGCTTCGGCGTTGTCGGCAAAGACGCTGATGCCGTGCTCCCGGGCGATCCGCTCGCGGGTTTCTGCGCCGGGATCGCTGGCGCGGATCAATTCAGCGTCGACGCCCTGGGCGCGCATGCCGCCGATCAGGCTGGCGGCCATGTTTCCTGCACCGATGAACGCGATACGAGTCTTGCTCATGTACGATTTCCTGTGAGGCAAAAGTTAGGGTTGCGCATAGTTGCGCGCACCGAAGAGGGCCGTGCCGACCCGCACCCAGGTCGCGCCTTGTGCGATGGCCGCTTCCAGGTCGTGGCTCATGCCCATGGAGAGGGTGTCCAGCGGCAGGTTCAGTTGTTGCTGCAGGTTGCGTACCGCTGCGAAGGCAGCGTTCTGTTCGTCGCGGTTTTCCGTCGGTTCGGGAATTGCCATCAAGCCGCGCAATCTCAAATTGGGCAGGACGCTGATCGCTTGCGCCAACGCGGGCAACTCTTCAGGGGAACAGCCGGACTTGCTGGCTTCGCCGCTGACGTTCACTTGAATGCAGATGTTGAGCGCGGGCAGGTGAGCAGGCCGTTGTTCGGACAAGCGTTGCGCGATTTTCAGGCGGTCCACGGAGTGTACCCAGGCAAAATGCTCGGCGATGGCGCGAGTCTTGTTCGACTGGATGGGGCCGATGAAATGCCAGGTCAAGGGCAGGTCGCTCAAGTCGGCCTGTTTGCCCAGGGCTTCCTGCAAGTAGTTTTCGCCAAAGTCACGCAACCCGGCGGCATAGGCCTGGCGCAGGTCACTGGCCGGTTTGGTCTTGCTCACGGCGAGCAGCCCGACAGACGCGGGCTCGCGTTGCGCGGCCTGCGCGGCAAGGCGGATTCGCTCTGCGAGCGTTGAAATGTTCTCTGCTATCGTGGACATTGATTTGCGCCAGCAGGGCTAAAGTCTGCGGCATTCTATGTGATGAGGAGCTGTATGGATATTACCGAGCTGCTTGCCTTCAGTGCCAAGCAAGGCGCGTCGGACTTACACCTCTCGGCTGGCCTGCCACCGATGATCCGTGTGGACGGCGATGTGCGACGGATCAACCTGCCAGCGCTGGACCAGAAAGAAGTTCAGGCGCTGATCTACGACATCATGAACGATCGTCAACGCAAGGATTTCGAAGAAGACCTGGAAACGGACTTCTCATTCGAAGTGCCCGGCGTGGCCCGTTTCCGTGTCAACGCCTTCAACCAGAACCGCGGCGCGGGTGCGGTTTTCCGAACCATTCCTTCGAAGGTCCTGAGCATGGAAGACTTGGGCATGGGAGAAGTGTTTCGGAAGATTGCCGACGTCCCTCGCGGGCTGGTACTGGTCACCGGTCCTACCGGTTCAGGCAAGTCGACGACCCTGGCAGCAATGGTCGACTACTTGAACGCCAACAAGCATCACCACATCCTGACCATCGAAGACCCGATCGAATTCGTCCACGAGTCCAAGAAGAGTCTGATCAACCAGCGTGAAGTTCACCGCGACACTCATGGCTTTGCCGAAGCGCTGCGCTCGGCGCTGCGGGAAGACCCGGACGTGATCCTGGTGGGTGAATTGCGCGACCTGGAAACCATCCGTCTGGCGTTGACGGCAGCGGAGACCGGCCACTTGGTGTTCGGCACGCTACACACCACGTCGGCCGCGAAAAGTATCGACCGGATCGTGGATGTCTTTCCGGCACAGGAGAAATCGATGATTCGCTCCATGCTCTCGGAGTCACTGCATGCCATCGTTTCTCAGGCGCTACTGAAGAAAGTCGGCGGCGGTCGAGTGGCTGCGCACGAGATCATGATCGGCACCTCGGCGATCCGTAACCTGATCCGAGAGGACAAGGTCGCGCAGATGTACTCGGCGATCCAGACGGGCGGATCGCTAGGTATGCAGACCCTGGACATGTGCTTGAAGGATTTGATCAGCAAAGGCGTGATCACACGGGACAGTGCTCGCGAGAAAGCCAAAACGCCGGACAATTTCTGACGATCGATCGCCGAGTGCGGCTGTAGGGCTGGGCTCGCGCGCGAAGGGTTATGTCAATGGCTGACGTCATCCATCGCGGCGAGCTCACGCCCAACACGTCGGTAGGGCGTTTGAATCAGCGCTGCGCGATTCGCACGGTGCCTTTGTGACTCGGTGGCTGTTTGGGCAGCACACGCTTGGCGATCACGTAATGACTGTCCCAATAGGGCTTGTTCAGCGTGTCGATGGTCACCGCCTTTCCGCGACGTGGCGCATGTACGAACTGGCCGTCCCCGAGATAAATCGCGACGTGGTTCACTTTGCGGCTCTTGATATTGAAGAACAGCAAGTCGCCCGGTTTCAGATCTTTGCGATCGACCTTTTGCCCATGGCCTTCAGCCATGGCGTTGGAGGTGCGAGGCAAATCCACTTCGCTCACGTCATTGAACGCGTATTTCACCAGGCCGCTGCAATCGAAGCCTTTGGTCGGGCTGGTTCCGCCCCAGCGATACGGGGTGCCGATGGCTTTTACCGCCCGGTTGACCACGTTGCTGCTTTGTTTGCTGCCCGCAGGGCCGGCTGCGGCCAGCGCAACCGTGTTCTTGGAAATCTTGCGAGAGCTCTGGGACTTGTTGCCCTTGGGCGCTCGGATTTTCTTGCTCGACGATGCAAGCGGGGTTGCGGTCTCTTCCAGTGCAGCCATCGCCGCGCGTTGAGCGGCAATGTTGCGCGTTACGGTATCCGGTGACTCGGATTTTGCAGTGAAGCCCGTAAAGCTCGAAGGGAGAGGTTGCTCACGATTGGTGGCGTGGGCGGCCAGTGGCATAAATAGACAAATAGTCAGCCATGTCTTTAAAAATGGACGCATTAGGCAGGGCTCATGTTGGTCAGCGCGCAACTTTATAACAGCTTTTTCGAGCGGACTGATCCCATTTGTCGAACAATTTACTGCCCTGCAGGTCAGCATCAACGGTAAAAGTGTCACATGAGTGTGTTGGGCGCCTTGTAGAACAAGGGGTTGCACGAATGCGAAGTCGTTCAAACCATACGTCGGACGGTGCCAACAAAGTCACAAACGTTACGCTTATTTTTTTCTATCGGTGCATAAGAGGTACCCAATGAACACCTATTACCCTGATGGGCAGCGTCCGAACACCCACAGCGTCGTCATGGGATACGTGCTGTGGATCGTCGGGTTTACCGGCTCCCACCGTTTCTACTATGGCAAGCCGGTAACCGGAACGATTTGGTTCCTGACCTTCGGGCTGTTGGGGATCGGCTGGTTGATCGACCTGTTTCTCATCCCTTCAATGGATCGCGAAGCGGATATGCGCTTTCACGCAGGGCCTACGGACTACAGCGTCGCCTGGATTTTGCTGACGTTTCTGGGGGTGTTTGGCGTGCACCGGATGTATCAAGGGAAATGGATCACCGGCGTGCTGTATCTGCTGACTGGCGGCTTCGTCCTGCTGGGGGTTTTGTATGACTTCTGGACGCTGAACGACCAGATTTCGATCCGGAATGCAGAGCGTCGCTAGGCAAGCGAGTTAACGGCCCAGACCGGGCCAGCTCTGTTGGCGAGTTGCTGGATGGGGGGGCGCCTCCGGAAGTCATAGCGCCCAGCGTCCGGCATCACGGGGTATCGGCGCAGGCGTTCCCACGCCGAGGGTGGGAACGTCCCAGGAGTCGCCTGGCTAACAGCCTCTGCGGTGGGTCAGGCGCTGTAGCTGATCCGGCCGTCGACAAAGGTGTGCGTCACCGCGCTTGGCAGGCAGTGCCCCAGGAACGGGCAGTTTTCACCTTTCGACAGCCATCGCTCGCCCGCTACGGTCGAGGCCGCGGGATCGAATAGCACCAGATCTGCCGCTGTACCTGCCGCGAGGCGGCCCGCGGGCAGTCGCAAGGCTGCTGCGGGCCCCGCGCTGAGGCGCGAAAGCAACGTTGGCAGATCCAGCAGGCCGTCATCAACCAACGTCATCGCCAGCGGCAGGAGCAGCTCTACGCTGCTGATGCCTGGCTCCGTAGCGCCGAATGGGGCCAGCTTGGCGTCGCGTTCGTGAGGTTGATGATGGCTGGCGATCGCCTGTACCACGCCCGATCGGACCGCTTCGCGCAATGCATCACGATCTGCGCGTGTGCGCAGAGGCGGTTGGACGTGGTAGAGGCTGGAGAAGTCGATGAGCGCTTCGTCGGTCAGAATCAACTGGTAGAGCGCGACGTCCGCCGTCACTGGCAAGCCGCGCGCCTGCGCTTGGGCGATCAGTTCCACGCCGCGTGCGCTGGTCAGTTGGCTGAAGTGCGCGCGCACGCCGCTCTGTTCCACCAAGAGAAGATCGCGAGCCAGTGCCACGGTTTCCGCGGTTTCCGGAATGCCCGGCAAGCCGAGGAAAGCGGCAGTCGGGCCGTCATGGGCCAAGCCGCCGGCCGCCAGGTCGTGGTCCTGTGAATTGAAAATGACCGTCAGGTCGAACGTTGCCGCGTATTCCAGCGCGCGGCACAGGGTGCGGTTACTGCCGAAATTGCTCAAGCCGTTGGTGAATGCCACGCAGCCAGCGTCGCGCAGGGCGATCAGCTCGGCCAGTTGTTCGCCTTCCAGGCCTTTGCTCAGTGCGCCGATCGGGAACACCTTGCTGTGCCCCGCTTCGCGCGCGCGGTCGAGAATCAGCTCGGCAACGGCCGAGGTATCGAGCACAGGACGTGTGCGTGGGGGGCAGCACAGGCTGGTCACCCCACCTGCGGCCGCCGCGCGGGTTTCGCTGGCAATCGTGCCTTTGCGGCTGTAGCCGGGCTCGCGCAACGACACGTTGAGATCCACCAGGCCAGGCGCCGCCACGAGACCCTTTGCGTCGATGGTCTGGGTTGGGGTGAAGTCGGCAGGCGCTGCGCCCAGGGCGAGAATCTTGCCGGCTTCCAGATGAACATCGATGACTTGATCCAGACCGCTGACAGGGTCGATGACGCGAGCGCCAAGGATGCTGAACTTCACTGGGCGTTCTCCTGCTCGTACTGACGTTGGGCGGTTTGGCCACTCATGGCCATGGACAAGACGGCCATGCGCACGGCAATGCCGTAGGTGACCTGATTGAGAATCACCGAGTGCGCGCCATCGGCCACGGCCGATTCGATTTCCACGCCGCGGTTGATCGGACCGGGATGCATGACGATGGCGTCAGGTTTGGCTCCGGCAAGGCGAGCGGTGGTCAGGCCGAACAGGCGGTAGAACTCGCCCTCGCTGGGCAGCAGGCCGCCCGACATGCGTTCGCGCTGCAGGCGCAGCATGATCACCACGTCGACGTCTTTCAGCCCTTCGGCCAAATCGGTGTAAACCTTCACGCCGTATTGCTCGACACCGACCGGCAACAGAGTCTTCGGCCCGACGACGCGGATGTCGGGGCAGCCCAGCGCCTTGAGTGCGATCATATTCGAGCGTGCGACGCGGGAGTGAAGAATGTCTCCGACGATGGCCACCGACAGGTTCCTGAAATCGCCCTTGTGACGGCGAATGGTCAGCATGTCCAGCATGCCTTGTGTCGGATGGGCATGGCGCCCGTCGCCGCCATTGATGATTGCCACCTGTGGGCACACGTGCTCGGCAATGAAGTGCGCTGCGCCGGAGTCTGCGTGGCGGACGACGAACATGTCGGCGGCCATTGCCTCCAGGTTGCGCAGGGTGTCGAACAGCGTCTCGCCCTTGCTGGTGGAAGATGTCGAAACGTTCAGGGTGATGACATCCGCCGACAACCGCTGCGCCGCCAGCTCGAAGGTCGTGCGGGTGCGGGTGGAGTTTTCGAAGAACACGTTGCAGACGGTCTTGCCGCGCAACAGCGGGACTTTTTTCACAGCCCTTGCGCCGACTTCAAGGAACGAGTCGGCCGTGTCCAGGATTTCGGTGAGCAGTTCGCGGGGCAAACCGTCTAGCGAGAGGAAATGTTGCAACTGACCCTGATGGTTCAGTTGCAGCGGGCGCTTGGCGTCGAGAGGCGTCATCGCAAAGGACTCTTAGAGGGCGGCGGAATCAGTGGAAAGGTCTTGCAATTCGAGCGTCAGCGGTGTCGGGCCGGACAGTTTGACGCGCTCGTGGGGAGACAGGTCCAGCGTCGCTCCGGTCACATTCGGGCGAATCGGCAGCTCGGCGGCGTCCAGATCGAACAGCGAAACCAGCGTCACGCTGGCCGGGCGGCCGTAATCGAACAGTTCGTTGAGCGCTGCGCGGATCGTGCGGCCGCTCATCAGCACATCGTCGATCAGCACAAGGTGCTGGCCCTCGATTTCAAAGGGAAGCTCCGACGGCCGCACTTGGGGATGCAGGCCATTCTGGCTGAAATCATCGCGGTAAAAGGAAACATCCAGTGTGCCCAGCGGTGCCTGGCTGCCCAAGGCTTCGAGCAGAGCCTGGGCGACCCACACGCCGCCCGTGCGGATACCGATGAAGCGCGGCTCCCCGATGTTGCGTTTGTTCAGGTGCGCGGTGAGATCGATCGCCATCTGGCTGATCAATTCGGCGGGGTTCGGTAGGCTGCTCATGGTCGCTCCTTCAAGGACCCGGTCGTGCGCAGAGCGTCAGGCCGGGCCAAAACTCAGATTCGGTGCCGCGTAAAACGCTCGGTTTCTACTCAGGTTTCGAACAGCGCGCTATTGGCTTCCAGCCACCCTTGCAGCAAGAGCGCCGCAGCGATGGCATCCACCGGATTGTCGCGGTAGCTGCCACGCTGACCCCCACGGGATAGGCGCTCGCCCTTGGCTTCGAAAGTCGTCAGGCGCTCGTCGTGGGTGTACACGGGCAGATTGAAGCGGCCATTGAGCTGGCGCGAAAACTTCTCGGCCCGCGCGCTCATTTCGCTCGGTGTGCCATCCATGTTCAGCGGCAGACCGACCACGATGGCATCCGGTTTCCATTCGGTAATGAGGGCTTGCACCTTGTCCCAGTCGGGAACACCGTTTTGGGCTTTCAAGGTACACAGTTCACGGGCTTGGCCGGTAATGACCTGGCCGACCGCAACGCCGATCTGTTTGGTGCCATAGTCGAATCCCAGCAACAGGCGCAGCGCAGCCATCAGGCGTGCCCCGCCTGGCTGGTCAACAGGCTGAGGTTCACGCCCAGCTTGGCCGCAGCGGCGTTCAGGCGTTGTTCACTGTCCAGTTCGAAGAGAATGGCCGGATCGAACGCGCAGTTGAGCCAGGCGTTGGCGGCGAATTCGGCTTCCAACTGACCGGCGTCCCAACCTGCGTAGCCCAGGGTGATCAGATTTTGATCAGGCCCGTAGCCATCGGCGATGGAAAACAGCACGTCCTGTGACGTCGACAAGGCAACGCCCCCCAGATTGACCGTGGCCTGAAACACCTGGCCGGGGGGATGCAGCACGAAGCCGCGATCCGTCTGAACCGGCCCGCCCACATGAATGGGAATGTGCTGGCAGCGTGCCGGCGGCGTCATCTCCGGTCGCAGTTGTTCGAGGATGTCCGCCAGCGACAGGCTTTGCGGGCGATTGATCACCAGCCCCATGGCACCATTGGCGTTGTGCTCGACGATGTAGGTCAAGGTCTGGGAAAAATTCTCATCGTGCATGTGGGGCATGGCGATCAGAAATTGATGCTTGAGGTACGACGGAGTGACATTTTTCATGTGGCCTAGTGTGGCGCCGTGGGGCTGTCGTGACAACTGTCAGAACCGACACAGGGATGGATAAATCGCGACCGGGTTCAGGTTTCATGCTGTTCGCGAGTAGCGTCGGATCTTGTAGGCGCGCGGTTGACCGCGATTGCGGTACCTCGCGCATCAATCTCGTTGAAAGGCCGTAATCGCGGGCAAGCGCGCTCCTACAAAGGGGGCGGCGCTAATTACTGGACAGCTTGTCGCCGCGGGCGAATTTCCAGGTGCGGATGATTTCCAGCCGGTCGATGTCCGACAGGTCGCCCGTGAACGGGGCGAATGGCGCGGCCAGGCGCACGATTTTCTGCGCAGCCTGATCCAGCAACGGCTGGCCTGAAGATTCGAGCACCAGCACTTCGTACAACGACCCGTCACGGTTGATCGAGACCATCATCCTCAGGCTGCCGTAGATCTGCTGGCGCCGAGCTTCTTCAGGGTAGTTGAGGTTACCGATGCGCTCGATCTTCTTGCGCCAGTCTTCCTTGTACCAGGCCCCTTTGTCGCGCATGGTCGACGCCGCACTGAGGCGGTGAATCCTGGGGCGCTTGGCATACGCCTGCTGTTCTTCGGCAAGTTCAGCTTCCAGGCTGGCGATTTCGCTGTTCAGTTGGGTGCTGTCGAACGTGGGTGCCGCTTTCTTGGGCTCGTCCGGCTTGACCTCGTCGCGCTTGGCAACGGTCTTTTCCTTGGCCGGTGCCTTGGTGGCGACTGCTGTTTTGGGCGCTTCCTGCTTGACCACCGGTTTGGCGGCCGGCGGTGGCGTCACCTTATTGATCTGCGTGTCCTGATAGGGCGCGACCTCGGTGGTCTTGGGCACCGCTTTTTTGTCGAGCGTGCCGCTGCCTTGCTGGTTTTCCTGAGCGAGGAAATCGGCATCTTTCGGTTTGGTATCGCTTTTGAAGGGGGCGAGGGTGATCTCCAGCGTCTGGCTGATCTTCTCCGGTTTCACGTAGGTGAAGCCCACGCCAAGTATCAACGCCAGATGCACGAGCGCTGCGATCAGCAGCGTAAAGCCCAGGCGGTCGGCCGGGCGCACGGAGCTGCGGGTCAGGGCCATGGGGAGATCATTGTCGACCGCAGCGTTCATCGGCGCTCCGGCATCACATGAACCAGCATTGCGAAAACCAACCTAGGGCGTCATTCAGGCTGCGCATGATAACGCAATGTGGGTGAGGACTTGATTGTTGATGTGGGGTGGGCCGATGTGTGGATGGACCGTTCGATGTATGACGCCTGTAGGAGCGTGGCTTGTCCCGCGATCTGGCGCGCAGCGGCAGCAAATCCGTTACGTGCGCTTTCTAAGAAGTGGACGGGATCCATATTTTACGACCGGTTCCCGGCCGATCGCGGGACAAGCCACGCTCCTACAGGGAGCGTTTACACCTTTTTGAGCTTTTTCTCGATCGCATCCATCAGCATGCCGCCGATATCCGTGCCATAGGCATTGTCGATTTCCCGGATGCAGGTCGGGCTGGTGACGTTGATTTCCGTCAGGTTTTCGCCGATGACGTCCAGACCTACGAACAGCAAGCCTTTTTCGCGCAATGTCGGGCCGACCTCGGCGGCGATCCAGCGGTCGCGCTCGGTCAGCGGGCGAGCTTCGCCGCGGCCTCCGGCGGCCAGGTTGCCACGGGTTTCACCTGCCGCCGGGATGCGCGCCAGGCAGTAAGGGACTGGCTCGCCGTCGATCATCAGAATGCGTTTGTCACCGTCCTTGATGGCGGGCAGGTAGGCTTGCGCCATGATCTGATGTGCCCCATTGACCGTCAGGGTTTCGAGAATCACGGAGAGGTTCGGATCTTCAGGGCGGTGGCGGAAGATCGACGTGCCGCCCATGCCATCCAGCGGCTTGTAGATCACATCGCCGTGTTCGGCGGCAAACGCCCGCAGAATATCGGCGCGGCGGCTGACCAGCGTGGGCGGTGTGCAATGAGGAAACAGGGTGGCGAACAGCTTTTCATTGCAATCACGCAGGCTTTGCGGCTTGTTCACGATCAGCGTACCCGCACGCTCGGCTTGCTCCAGCAGGTAGGTGGTGTAGATGAAATCCATGTCGAAGGGCGGATCCTTGCGCATCAGGATCACGTCCAGGTCGTCCAGGCCGCTGTCGATTTCGGCGTCGAACTCGAACCAGTTTTCCGGGTTGGCGAAGACTTTCAGCGGTTTCATGCGGGCGCGGGCCTGGCCTTTCGCCTGATACAGATCCTGCTGCTCCATATAAAACAGCGACCAGCCGCGCGCTTGCGCCGCCAGAAGCATGGCCAGCGAGCTGTCCTTCTTATAGGAGATGCGCTCGATGGGGTCCATGACAATGCCAACGCGAACGCTCATGGGTAATATCCTCTGTTCGGTAATGGCCTCGACGGGCCTGAAAACAGGCGTCAGGGTGGCGCCGCACCGGCTCGCGGTCAAGGGGCAAGCGCGGCACGTATGCTTTATGGATTGCGTCTTTAGAGTGTGCTAAAAAGGCTCGGCATCGGGTGTGACGCCAGTTGTCATGCCTCCTCTCTCGATGAGGGGTTCCGCGATCCCGAACCCGACCAGACGGCCGAAGGCAAACCCATCTCAATCGCTGCGGCGATGGTAGAGCAGATATGGAACAGCATTCAGTGCCATTGAAAGTCATGGTCATCGACGACTCCCGAACGATTCGTCGCACCGCCGAGACCCTGTTGCAGAACGTCGGCTGTGAAGTGATCACCGCTGTGGACGGTTTCGATGCGCTGGCGAAGATCGCTGACAATCATCCGAGCATCATTTTCGTGGACATCATGATGCCCAGGCTGGACGGGTATCAGACATGTGCATTGATCAAGAACAACCGGGCTTTCAAAGCCACCCCGGTGATCATGTTGTCCTCCAGGGATGGGCTGTTCGATAAGGCCAAGGGGCGTATCGTCGGTTCTGATCAGTTTTTGACCAAACCGTTCAGCAAGGAAGAGCTGCTCAGTACGATCAAGGCCCATGTGCCTGAGTTCGTTGCAGCAGAACAACAACTATCTTGATGCCGAGCCCTTGCGCGGGGACGGCGGTTTCTATGGGGAACACCATGGCTCGAATCCTGATCGTCGATGACTCGCCGACTGAAATGTACAAGCTGACCGGGATGCTGGAAAAACACGGCCATCAGGTACTCAAGGCCGAAAACGGTGCCGATGGCGTTGCTCTGGCGCGTCAGGAAAAGCCTGATGCCGTTCTGATGGACATCGTCATGCCGGGCCTCAACGGCTTTCAGGCGACCCGCCAGCTCACCAAGGATGCGGACACCAGCACAATTCCGGTGATCATGATCACCACCAAGGATCAGGAAACGGACAAGGTCTGGGGCAAGCGCCAAGGCGCACGGGATTACCTGACCAAACCGGTGGACGAAGAAACCCTCATGAAAACCCTGAACGCGGTCCTGGCGGGCTGAAGCCTGGCCCGCATTCATGGCTCGGTCGCAAACCGCCTTCCAACTCTTGCTCGACATCGACCAGCGCTGTCGCTCGCTGGCGGCCGGCCTGCCGTTGCAGGAAACCCGGCAGCAGGGCTGGAGCGGCATTGGCTTCCGCATGGGTGAACGGTACTACGTGGCGCCGATGGGGGAGGTCGATGAAATCCTCCACGAGCCTCGTTACACCGCTGTGCCGGGCGTCAGGCACTGGGTCAGGGGTATCGCAAATCTGCGGGGGCGCCTGTTGCCGATCCTGGACGTTTACGCCTTCTTCGGGCATGAATTGTCGCCTCTGCGCAAGCAGCGCCGAGTGCTGGTGATCGATGATCAGGACGTTTTCGTCGGGTTGCTGGTGGACGAAGTCCTGGGTATGCAGCATTTCAGCGAGCGCAGCTTGATGCCCGAGCCGTCCGGTGAAAGCGAGCCGGACATCGCGCCCTTCATACAGGGCCGCTTCCTGCGCGAGCAGGCCTGGCGGGTGTTCAGTCCCAGAAGCCTCGTGCAGTCCGCGGACTTCATGAATGTCGCCTTGTGATTCCGCTTGGCGCCGCACCTCAGCAGGTCGGGACGTACTCACCCGCAATGCACACCGATTTTCGGGCGGAGCCCTGAGCAATGAGTAAAACCGGCAAGTCTTTGGAAGGTCTGCGCAGTCGTTCGCAGATCGTTGCATTGTTTATCGGCCTGATCGTTCTGATCATGTTGTTGTTCGTCAATTTTGCTTACTTGAGCACTCAGTCCAACTACGACAAGCAGTACATCGGCCACGCGGGCGAGCTGCGAGTCCTGTCCCAGCGAATCGCCAAAAACGCCACCGAAGCCGCAGCGGGCAAGGCTGCCGCATTCAAGTTGCTGGCCGATGCGCGCAACGATTTCGATACCCGTTGGCAGTATTTGAAAAAAGGCGACAAAAACACCGGCCTGCCCGCCGCCCCTGTCGAAGTCGGCGACGAGCTGAAAGCGGTGCAGAACGATTGGGAAAATCTGAGAAAAAGCACGGATGTCATCCTCTCGCGCGAACAGACCGTGCTGTCCTTGCACCAGGTCGCTGCTACATTGGCCGAGACCATCCCGCAGCTGCAGAACGAGTCGGAAAAGGTCGTGGACATTCTGCTGCAGAACCGAGCCCCTGCCAGTCAGGTGGCGTTGGCGCAACGTCAATCTCTGCTGGCGGAGCGGATTCTCGGCGCTGTAAATACCGTGTTGTCCGGAGACGAGTCCGCTGTTCAAGCGGCCGATGGTTTTGGCCGGGATGCCAGCCAGTTCGGTCGTGTCCTCAATGGCATGCTCAATGGCAACGCGACGTTGAAGATCGCCCAGGTCGAGGACCGCGATGCCCGGGCTCGGCTGGCTGAAATCGCCGAGCTGTTCCAGTTCGTGTCGGGATCGGTCGACGAAATTCTTGAAACCTCTCCCGAGTTACTTGAAGTGCGGGAGGCGGCCAGCAGCATATTCACCCTGTCGCAAACGTTGCTCGACGAGGCTTCCGTGCTGGCGAACAGCTTCGAGCACATGGCCGGCGGACGGGCAACCAACAGCTACGGAGGCTACATTCTGGGCCTGCTGGCGTTGATGTCGATCATTCTGATCGGCTTGGTCATGGTGCGCGAGACCAACTGCCAATTGCGCGAAACGGCCGAAAAGAACGACCGGAACCAGACCGCGATCATGCGTTTGCTCGATGAGATCGAGGACCTGGCCGACGGCGATCTGACCGTGGCCGCGTCGGTCACCGAAGATTTCACCGGGGCCATCGCCGACTCCATCAATTATTCCATCGACCAATTGCGCGAACTGGTGGCGACGATCAACCTGACGGCCGAGCAAGTGTTTGGCGCCGTCAAGGAAACGCAGACGACGGCCACGCAACTGGCGGCGGCTTCGGAGCATCAGGCGTTGCAGATCGCGGCCGCCTCTAACGCCGTCAACGACATGTCGCGCTCTGTCGAACAGGTGTCGGCCAACGCCTCGGAGTCGGTGGCGGTGGCCGAGCGCTCCGTCACCATTGCCAACAAAGGCAACGAGGTGGTCCACAACACCATTCATGGCATGGACAACATCCGTGAGCAGATTCAGGACACCTCCAAGCGCATCAAGCGTCTGGGAGAATCTTCGCAGGAGATTGGCGACATCGTCAGTCTGATCGACGATATCGCCGACCAGACCAACATTCTCGCGCTCAACGCTGCGATTCAGGCTTCGATGGCTGGGGATGCCGGGCGTGGCTTCGCGGTGGTGGCGGACGAAGTCCAGCGTCTGGCTGAGCGCTCCTCTTCAGCGACCAAGCAGATCGAGACATTGGTGCGCGCGATTCAGAATGACACCAACGAAGCGGTGATCTCCATGGAGCAGACGACTTCAGAGGTGGTGCGCGGTGCCCGGTTGGCGCAGGATGCCGGGGTGGCCCTGGAAGAAATCGAAGGCGTTTCGAAAGTGCTGGCGGCGTTGGTCGAGAGCATCACCAACGCAGCGCAACAGCAGGCGGCTTTGGGGCAGCAGATTTCAGCGACCATGCAGGTGATCCAGCAGACCACCACGCAAACCACCTCTGGAACCGCAGCCACAGCGCAAAGCATGGGCAACCTGGCGAAAATGGCCAGTGATATGCGCCGCTCGGTGTCCGGTTTCAAGCTGCCGGCTTCACGGGATATGCATTGATCGTCGAGCCGCAATACATGGGCAAGGGGAGCCAGCATGGCTGACCGTCGCGACTACGTGGCCCTGGAGTGGGTCAAGGGCGAAATAGCCGAAACCCTCAAACACGCCAGACAGGCGCTGGATGCACATGTCTCGCGCCCCCATGATCCCTCGCCGCTGGACGTCTGCCTGGATTTGATTCATCAGGTCCACGGCAGCCTGCAAATGATCGAGTTCTACGGCGCCGCGCTGTTCGCCGAAGAGATCGAACAGACGGCACTGGCGCTGCAGCGCGGCCACGTCGGTCAGCGGGCCGAAGCCGTGCAGTTGCTGCATCAGGCCATGAGCCAGTTGCCGGTGTACTTGGAGCGCGTGCATTCGGCCCGTCGTGACCTGCCGTTGGTGGTGCTGCCACTGCTCAACGACCTGCGCAGTGCGCGAGGCGAGAATTTGCTGTCGGAAACCAGTCTGTTTTCGCCGCAATTGCCCTCACTTCCGGCGCTGGACCCGCAAACCCTCGCCGAACGAGACGGCCCTGAGCTGACAGCGAAGTTGCGCAAGTGGCGCCAGACCCTGCAGACCGCCCTGGTCGGTTTGATGCGTGAACAGGATGTGCAGACCTCACTCGATTACATGACCAAGGTCTTTGCACGACTTGAAGCCCTGTGCAAGGGCGCGCCTCTGGAGCCGCTGTGGCGGATCGCGGGCGCGCTGGTGGACGGTATGGCCGATGGCAGCTTTACCAACAGTCCGGCCCTGCGCAGCCTGTTCAAGGATGCGGACAAGGAGCTCAAGCGACTTCTGGAGCAGGGCATCGAAGGGATCAATCAGCCGGCGCCGGATGAGCTGCTGAAGACCCTGCTGTTCTATATCGCCAAATCTGACAGTCAGGCTCAGCAAATGATGGATTTGAAGGATCAATACGGCCTCGACGAGGCGTTGCCTGAAAGCGCACTGGTGGATGAAGAGCGCGCGCGTCTGTCGGCGCCCGATCGCGACGCGATGCGTTCGGTGATCATCGCCTTGTGTGATGAACTGGTCCGCACCAAGGAGCGGCTGGACGTCTTCGTGCGGGGCGATCGCCAGCATGTCAGCGAACTCAATGCACTGCTGCCGCCCCTGCGGCAGATCGCCGACACGTTGGCGGTGCTGGGCTTTGGCCAGCCCCGCAAAGTCATCATCGACCAGCTCACTGTGGTTCAGGGAATGGCGCAAGGCCAGCGGGAGCCCAGTGACCCTACGCTGATGGACGTGGCTGGCGCGCTGCTCTACGTTGAAGCGACGTTGGCGGGCATGGCCGGCGCCGTGGACCAGAGTCGTCGTGAGGAAAGCCGCCTGCCCACCACCGACCTGAGTCAGATTCACCAGTTGGTGATCAAGGAAGCCAGGCTGGTGCTGCAGCAAGCCAAGGACGTCATCGATGATTACATCGCAGGCGAAATGGACCGCCAACGCCTGGCGCCGCTGTCTGCACAGCTCGTTCAGGTGCGCGGCGCTTTGGCGATGATTCCGCTGCCCCGTGCCTCTGGACTGCTCGCCGCCTGCAATCAGTACATCATCGAACATCTCTTGCGCGACGATGAGCGTCCGAGTTGGTCGCAACTCGATCACCTCGCCGATGTGATCATCGGTATCGAGTACTACCTGGAGCGTATGGCCGAGGCCCCGGAAGCCCCGGGCGAACACGTGCTTGATCTGGCCCAGGAAAGCCTGGCCAGGCTGGGTTACGCGCCGGTCACCGATGAGCCAGAGCTGCCCACGCTCGATCAGGTCATAGAGCAGGAGGTGCTTCCGGCACCGGCGCCCGCTGTGGATGACCCGAGCCTTGCCGATGTGCTCGCCAGCCCCGTCTCCGCTGTCAACCCGCCGGCGCGGCATGTCCCTGCCAGCCTGCTGCCGCCGCCAAAAGGCGAGCCGCCGGTCGACGATGACTTGCGTGACGTCTTTCTCGAAGAGGCCGACGAAGTCCTGGAAGCCCTGAACGAATACCTGCCGCGCTGGCTGAGCGATGCGCAGGATGTTTCAGCATTGAGTGAAATTCGCCGGGCCTTTCACACCCTCAAGGGCAGCGGACGCATGGTGCGTGCGCTGGTCCTGGGAGAACTGGCATGGGCGGTGGAAAACCTGCTCAACCGCGTGCTGGAGGGTAGCGTCGAGCCTGGAGAACGGGTCCGGCAATTGCTCAAGGACATGCAGGCGCTGCTGCCCGATGTGATTCGTGATTTTGCCGAAGACGTGCAGCGCCAACGGGATGATGTCGACCTGTTGGCTGCCCGGGCGCATGCCTTGGCACAAGGTGAAGTGCTCGAAGCGCTCACGGCTGCCACGCCAGACATGGCCGAACCTGGAAAGGAGGGCTTCGATCCTCAACTGCTGGAAATCTTCCGTCAGGAAGCCCTGACGCACCTCGACACGCTGAATCGCTACCTGCTCGACGTCCAACAGGCTGAATCGCCCTCGTTCAGTGATGAATTGTTGCGGGCGCTGCACACCCTCAAAGGCAGCGCCTACATGGCGGGTGTGCTGCCGATGGCGGAGTTGGCTGGGCCTCTGGATCTGCTGGTCAGGGAATACAAGACCAACCTGATTCCCGTTGGCCAGCCAGAAGTCGAGTTATTGCGTTCAGCCGAGCCGCTGTTTCATCTTGGGCTCGCGCAACTGAGCGTTGATCCGCTGATGCCCATCGAGGGCGCTGCGCCCTTGATCGAAGCGGCCCGAACTTTGCTCGATCAGCAACTGACCGAAGCGCTCAGTGCCGATGGTAATGGCGCCCGCCGCCGTCGTAATCCGCAGTTGATCGCCAGCTTTCTTGCAGAAGGCATGGACATCCTGTTGGACGCCGAAACCCTGCTCAGTCGCTGGCGCAAACACCCCGGTGAGCGCCAGGAGCTCGCTGCGCTGCTGGACGAATTGACCATGCTTGGCCAGGGCGCACACATGGCGGACCTGTCGCCAGTGGATGAATTATGTGAAGCGTTGCTGGACCTGTACGGGGCGGTCGGGGAGGGCAGCCTTGCCGTCAACGAGCGCTTCTTTCAGGAGGCCGAGAGCGCACACGAAGCGTTGATCAATATGCTCGATCAGGTCGCGGCCGGTCAGGAAGTGCGTGCCTGCCCCGAACGGATTCAGGCCCTGCGCGAACTGCTCGACCAAGCGCTGGCCCCAGACGCGATGGGGCTCATCCAGCAGGACGGGAGCCCCGCTGCCCGCGTCGTCGACATGGACCAGGCCACCGACGCGCTGCAACGTCAGACGGTGCCAGTGCAGCGAGACGATCTGGATCAGGAAATCGTCGACATCTTTCTGGAAGAAGCGGTGGATATCCTCGACGGCGCAGGCAAGGCGTTGCAGCGCTGGCTGGACGATCCGGAGAACCCGCTTCCGCTGTCCTCCCTGCAGCGGGACCTGCACACCCTCAAGGGGGGCGCGCGGATGGCGGAGGTCGGGCCCGTCGGCGACCTGAGCCATGAGCTCGAATCCTTGTACGAGGCCTTGGTTGACCGACGCTGCACGTATTCGTCACCCCTCGCGGCGTTGCTGTTGCGTTGCCACGATCAATTGGCGACCCTGCTGGATCTGTTGCACCACCGTTCACCCCTGACGACGCCGGACGCGCTGATCGAAGAAATTCGCGATTTCCGCCAATCCAGCCCGGTCGCGGTGCAGGGGAGTGAAGCGCGCAATGTCGGTTCCATGATCCAGCCGCTGGACGAGCGCGACCCCGAGCTGCTGGAAATCTTTCTAGAAGAAGCCGACGACATCATTGAAAGTGCCGGCGCCGCTCTCGTGCGCTGGCAAGCCGAACCCCAGAACACCCAGGAGGTCGAGAACCTGTTGCGCGATCTGCACACCCTCAAGGGTGGCGCGCGGATGGTGGAAATCGCCCCCATTGGCGACTTGGCCCATGAGCTGGAGTCGTTGTACGAAGGGCTTTCTTCGGGGGCGCTGAAAAATGGCGCATTGCTCAATGGTTTGCTGCAAAGCGGTCATGACATGCTCGCCGACATGGTCGATGCGGTACGGGGCTACGAGCCGCTACCCAATCCGACATTGCTGATCGACAGTATCGCTCAGTACACCGCGTCAGGCGCCATTCACGAAGCCGGCTCTCCACCGTTGGACGCCCCGGTGCTTGCACCGCCGCCGACCACCGAGCCTGTGGCGGCAGTGCCTGAGCCCGACACCGAGCGCGCCGGGCCGGAAATGGTCAAGGTGCCCGCTGAGCAATTGGAGGCGTTGTTGAACCTGGCCGGGGAAGCCTCGATCGTCCGCGGACGGATCGAGCAACAGGCCATCGATGCCCAGACCACGTTGGCAGAGATGGAGATCACCATTGAGCGCATGCGTGATCAGTTGCGACGTCTGGACATCGAGACCCAAGGGCGGATTTTGAGCCGCGATCACCAAACCGAACGGCTGGGCTACGAGGAATTCGATCCGTTGGAGATGGATCGTCATTCGCAATTGCAGCAGTTGTCTCGCGCCCTGTTCGAATCAGCCTCCGACTTGATGGACCTCAAGGAAACCCTCGACACGCGTACTCACGACGCCGAAAACCTGTTGCAACAACAGGCGCGGGTCAACACCCAGTTGCAGGAAAACCTCATGCGTACGCGCATGGTGCCATTCGAACGCATGGTGCCGCGCCTGCGCAGGATCGTGCGTCAGGTGTCCGGCGAACTGAACAAGAAAGTGAAGTTCGATGTGATCAACGCCGAGGGCGAGATGGACCGCAATGTGCTCGAGCGCATGGTTGCTCCCTTGGAGCATATGCTGCGTAACGCGGTGGATCACGGTCTGGAAAGCACGGAAAAACGCCTGGCCCAAGGTAAATCCGAGATCGGACACATCACGTTGAGCCTGGCCCATGAGGGCGGCGATATTGTCATTGAAATGAGCGACGATGGCGCGGGGGTCGATTTCGAAGCGGTGCGACGCAAGGCGATCAAACGGGGGCTCATTGCGCCTGACGCCGAGCTCAGCGAGCACGACACCCTGCAGTTCATTTTGCAGGCGGGCTTCTCGACGGCGGAAACCATCACCCAGATATCCGGCCGCGGCGTGGGAATGGACGTGGTGCATGCCGAGGTCAAGGAGCTTGGCGGCTCGATGGTGATCGACTCGAAGTCCGGTCAGGGCGCGCGGTTCCGCATTCGCCTGCCGTTTTCGGTGTCGATGAATCAGGCTTTGATGGTGCAGTGCGCGGACGAACAGTACGCCGTGCCGCTGAACAGTGTCGAAGGCATCGTGCGGGTCATGCCGAGTGAGCTGGAGAGTTGTTATAAGGCCTCACCGCCGCGCTATCAGTACGGCGACCGCACGTATGAGTTGCGCTATCTCGGCGAACTGCTCCACAACGGGCTGCCCCCCAAGCTGATCGGCCAGACGCAACCGCTGCCGGTGTTGCTCGTACACGTCCATGATCAATGGGTGGCGGTGCAGGTGGATGCATTGGCGGGCTCGCGGGAAATCGTTGTCAAGAATCTCGGGCCACAGTTCACGGGCGTACCGGGCATTACCGGTGCAACGATTCTCGGCGATGGCAGCGTCGTGCTGATTCTCGACCTATTCGCCCATATCCGCCGCCTGCACGCGCAGATGATCGCCTTGCAGGCGGCTGGGCATGTGCCGAGTCGACCCGTCGAAATCGAGCAGGCCCGGCCCTTGTTGGTGATGGTGGTCGACGATTCGGTCACGGTGCGCAAGGTGACCGGGCGACTGCTGGAGCGCAATGGCATGAACGTGCTGACCGCCAAGGACGGCGTCGATGCCATGGCGCTGCTGCAGGAGCACGTACCGGATGTGATGCTGCTGGATATCGAGATGCCGCGCATGGACGGCTTCGAAGTGGTGAGCAAGGTTCGCGAATCCGAGGCGCTCAAGCACCTGCCGATTATCATGATCACGTCCCGTTCGGGGCAGAAACATCGCGATCGCGCCATGGCGCTGGGGGTGAACGACTACATGAGCAAGCCTTATCAGGAAGCGGCCTTGCTGGAGAGCATTGCTCACTGGAGTCATGTTCATGTCTGACGCGACCGGCCAGACCGCCCGCCTGACCAGCCTGACCGGATTGCTCATCCCGTTGAGCGACCGCTATCTGTTATTGCCGAACGTCGCGGTGGCCGAGCTGATCGACTATCAAGACAGCATCGCTGACCCTGCTGCACCCCAGTGGTATCTGGGCCCGATCAACTGGCGTCATCGCAGCTTGCCGTTGCTCAGCTTCGAAGCCGCGTGTGGGAGCCGCGCGCGCGTGGGCGGACGTGCCCGGATCGTCGTGCTCAATGCATTGGGCGGGCGACCCGATCTGAAATTCATCGCGGTTCTGATCCAGGGGATACCGCGCTCGTGCAAGCTCGACAGCCAGCTCAGCTACGTCGATGTGCCGCTGTCCGAACTGGAAATGGCGGCTGTGCAGGTGGGTGAAACAGTGGCCAGGATTCCCGACCTCGTGGCGTTGGAACAGCGGTTGGTGGATGCCGGGCTCGGGAAGGCGTCCGGGCCGCAGACCTGAAGGTGGTGTGGATTCCAATCCGGGGCGCACCATCCGCTCCCCATCATTGGGCAAATTGCCGTCATTCATTACTCCAACCGTAACGATCCCGCGCGTTGCTTGATTGATGCCCCCGCCGCGTCCTCCTAAGGTGATCCACGACAGCGAACTCGTGGAGTCAGCATGACGACAACAACGAAACTTGACCCGCGCTGGTCGCGTCGCCGCAGCGAAAAGCAGCGGCGACTCGAGCAAGTGCGTTCCCTCGCCGATGGCGTGGTTCTGCCCACTGACAAGATCGTCGCTGCGCTGGAGGCGCTGATCACGCCCGGTGACCGCGTAGTGCTTGAAGGTAATAACCAGAAGCAGGCGGACTTTCTTTCTCGCTCGCTGGCCAAGGCCGATCCGGGCAAGCTTCATCATCTGCACATGATCATGCCCAGCGTTGGGCGCCCTGAGCATCTGGACCTCTTCGAGCGCGGCATCGCCCGCAAACTCGATTTCTCCTTCGCGGGCACGCAAAGTCTGCGCATCAGTCAGCTACTGGAAGACGGCTTGCTGGAAGTGGGCGCGATTCATACCTACATCGAGCTTTACTCCCGTTTGTTGGTCGACCTGATTCCCAACGTGGTGTTGTCTGCCGGGTTCATGGCGGACCGCGCGGGTAACATCTACACCGGTGCCAGCACCGAAGACACGCCCGCGCTGATCGAACCGGCCGCCTTCAGCGATGGCATCGTCATCGTGCAAGTGAACCAGCTGGTGGAAGACGTCAGCGATCTGCCTCGGGTGGACATTCCGGCGTCGTGGGTCGATTTTGTGGTGGTGGCCGACAAACCGTTCTATATCGAACCGTTGTTCACTCGCGATCCACGACATATCAAGCCTGTCCACGTCCTCATGGCCATGATGGCCATCCGTGGGATCTACGAAAAGCATAACGTCCAGTCGCTGAACCACGGTATCGGCTTCAATACGGCCGCCATCGAACTGATTCTGCCCACCTACGGCGAGTCGCTGGGGTTGAAAGGGAAGATCTGCCGCAACTGGACGCTCAATCCTCATCCCACTTTGATCCCGGCGATCGAAAGCGGCTGGGTCGAAAGCGTGCATTGCTTCGGCACCGAGCTGGGAATGGAACATTACATCGCGGCGCGGCCGGACGTATTTTTCACTGGGCATGACGGCTCGATGCGCTCGAACCGCATGATGTGTCAGTTGGCAGGCCAATACGCGGTGGACCTGTTCATCGGCGCCACGCTGCAGGTCGATGGCGACGGCCATTCCTCGACGGTGACGCGCGGTCGGCTTGCCGGTTTCGGTGGCGCGCCGAACATGGGACATGACCCGCGTGGCCGCCGCCACGGCACCCCGGCCTGGCTGGACATGCGCCAGCAGAATGTTGGCACCGACGCCTATCTGGAGCGCGGCAAGAAACTCGTCGTGCAGATGGTTGAAACCTTCCAGGAAGGGGGCAAACCGACGTTTGTCGAGCAACTGGACGCCATCGATGTGGCCAAGAAGAGCGGCATGCCGCTGGCGCCCATCATGGTGTACGGCGATGACGTCACGCACTTGCTCACCGAGGAGGGCATCGCCTACCTCTACAAAGCGCGCAGCCTCGAAGAGCGCCAAGCGATGATCGCTGCCGTGGCAGGTGTGACGGCCATCGGGTTGCGTCACAACCCCAAAGACACCGAGCGCATGCGTCGTGAGGGACTGATCGCGCTGCCTGAAGACCTGGGCATCCGCCGCACCGACGCCAGCCGTGAATTGCTGGCCGCCAAGAGCATTGCCGAGCTCGTGGAATGGTCCGGCGGCCTGTACAACCCGCCTGCGAAATTCAGGAGCTGGTGATGCACGCATTCAACGTCGCATTCAATGCGTCGCCAGCTTCGCTGTCATGGGCGGAGCGCCTGGCAGATCTCGCGGTGGACGCGCTGATCGATGAGGCCGATCTCTCGCCAAAACCTGCGTTGGTCGACCGCCGCAGCAGTGGCGCGCATCAGGATCTGCACCTCGGCTTGATGCACGCGTCGGCGCTGTCCCTCTGGCCAGCCTTCAAGGAGATGGCCGAGGCGGCGCTGGCGATCGGTGAGGTCAATCAGACCTTGAGAGAAGCGGTGGGTCGGATCGGGCGCGAAGGCGAGGCAGCCATGATGCGCACCACGGGCGGCGTGAACACTCACCGTGGCGCAATCTGGGCGCTGGGCCTGCTGGTGACGGCAGCGGCACTCAATGCGTTGGATCTCTCGCCCGCGGGTTTGGGCGCGCGCGCAGGCTGTCTGGCGTTGATCGAGGATCGGCAGCGGCCTGCCGTCAACAGCCATGGGGCGCACGTCGCTCGGACTTTCGGTGTGATGGGCGCCAGGGAACAGGCGCAAATGGGTTTCCCTGCAGTCATCCAGACCGGTTTGCCACAGCTTGAGCGCAGCCGCGCAGCGGGCCATTGCGAGCAGAACGCCCGGCTCGACACCTTGCTGGCGATCATGACCACACTTTCTGACACCTGCGTGCTCTACCGCGCAGGTGAGCGGGGCCTGCACGCCATGCAACACGGCGCCCGTCGCGTACTGGACGCGGGCGGCAGTGCGACGCTCGGCGGTCGCCGCGCCTTGCATGAGCTCGATCAGCAATTGATGGGCCTTAACGCATCCCCTGGAGGCGCGGCTGACTTGCTCGCCGCCTGCCTGTTCATCGACAGCCTTGAGCCTGCGCTCGGCACTCAAACGAGGACGCTTTGATGGAAACCCTGTCATTTGAATTTCCCGCAGGGCAACCGCCCACCGGGCGTGCACTGGTCGGTTGCGTGGGCTCCGGCGACCTTGAAGTGCTGCTCGAGCCCGGTCTGCCCGGCAAGTTGACCATTCAGGTGCTGACGTCGGTCAACGGCAGTTCCGCGCGCTGGGAGCATCTGTTCCAGCGCATGTTCGAGGGGCAGACACCTCCTGCGATGAGCATCGATATCCATGATTTTGGCGCGACACCCGGCGTGGTGCGCTTGCGGTTGGAGCAAGGTTTCGAGGAGATCGGCCATGTCTGACACCGCCCGCTTGCTCAAACAACACAGTTTCGTCGAACTTGGCGCCCGGCAGCGTGCCCGTGCCTTGCTCGACCAAGGCACCTTTCGTGAACTGATCGACCCTTTTGCCCGCGTGACTTCGCCGTGGCTGGCCAGGCAGGGCGTCGTACCCCAGGCCGACGATGGCGTGGTGATCGCCAAAGGCTCGATCGGTGGTCGGCCCGTTGTGGTCTGTGCCATTGAAGGGGCTTTTCAGGGGGGCAGCATGGGCGAGGTCGGCGGCGCGAAAATGGCCGGTGCGTTGGAACTGGCTGCGGAAGACAACCGCAACGGTGTCCCGACCGCGGCAGTGCTGCTGTTGGAAACCGGCGGCGTGCGATTGCAGGAGGCCAACCTCGGCCTGGCAGCCATTGCGGAGATTCACGCAGCCATTGTCGACTTGCGTCGCTATCAGCCGGTGATCGGTGTCGTGGCGGGCAGCGTCGGTTGCTTTGGCGGTATGTCGATTGCCGCCGGTTTGTGCAGTTACCTGGTGGTGACCCAGGAAGCGCGTCTTGGCCTGAACGGCCCGCAAGTGATCGAGCAGGAGGCGGGGATCGAAGAATATGACTCCCGTGATCGTCCGTTCATCTGGAGCCTTACCGGTGGCGAACAGCGCTTTGCCAGCGGTCTGGTCGACGCTTACGTCGCCGACGACATTACGGCCATCGCGCAACAAGTCGAACACCTGCTGAGCCAGGGCAAACCCGCACACGAGCGCAGCGGCCAGTATGCGTCGTACCTGCAACGGCTGTCCGGGCTGGACACCACCTCCCAGATCGACCCCGCTGCGGTGCGCACCTTGTATCAAGGAGAACAGCCATGACTGCATCCATGCGTGGGTTGAACTGGTTCAACGCTTTGACGAGTGGCGCCTCACCCGTCGTCGGCCTGCCGGCGTCGGTACTGGCTGCCGACAGCGAGTTGGACGCCCAACCCGCACGTTTCCTGGCGGTGGTTGCCGATCCGTCCAACCGTTTCCCCCGCGCGCAGAATGGCGAAGTGGGGCTGCTGGAAGGCTGGGGGTTGGCCAAGGCAGTGGATGCCGCCATCGAGCTGGATCGGCAAAGCCCACAGAAGCGAGCCCTGATTGCCGTCATCGACGTACCGAGTCAGGCCTATGGCCGCCGTGAAGAGGCGCTGGGCATTCATCAGGCCCTCGCCGGTGCGGTGGACGCCTACGCCCGGGCACGACTGGCGGGCCATCCTGTGATCGGGCTATTGGTGGGCAAGGCAATGTCCGGCGCATTTCTCGCCCACGGTTACCAAGCCAACCGTTTGATCGCCCTGCGTGACCCAGGCGTGATGGTGCATGCGATGGGCAAGGTTTCTGCGGCCCGAGTGACCCTGCGCAGTGTCGAGGAATTGGAGAAACTGGCGGCGAGCATTCCGCCCATGGCCTATGACATCGACAGCTACGCGGGGCTCGGCTTGCTGTGGGAAACGCTCTCGGTCAGTCAAATCGAGCAACCCTCCTCCGACGACGTCAGCAGTGTTCAACAGTGCCTCCTCGCTGCGATCAAGGACACGCAAGGCCACGGCACCGACCTGAGTTCGCGGCTGGGGGCGCCCAACCGGGCCGCCTCTGCAAAGGTACGCGAGCTGTTACGGGCGCAGTGGTGATGACGTTTGGCTTGCCTGTGCAGCCCCATGATCTGTTGTGGGGCCTGCCCGTGGCGACCTTGCCTGCCGATGCGCCTGGGTGGGTGTTCGAGTCGGTTGCGCTGGGGCATCCGGTGGTGGTCCGTCGGGCACGGGTCGATCGGGGCTCTGTGGCCGTCGGCGTGCGCGGGCAATCCCGGGATCAGCGCTATGCGACCGTGATGAACCGGGATCACGTCACCCGGCAGGTTCGGCCCGAACAGTTGGTCGAAGCGGTGGAAGAGGTTCGCACCGATTGGCCTGTCTGGCGTGCCTTGAACCAGGTGCGTCCGGTGCTGGACGCGATCGGCCTGCCCTGGGGGATCACGGGGGGCGCCGGATTCGAACTGGCGACCGGCATTCAGGTGCTGCATCGCGACAGCGACCTCGATCTGATCCTGCGTACCGAATCGTTCCTGAGCCGTCCACAGGCTGCGCAATGGCTCGAAGCACTGAACGGCGCCGCGTGTCGCATCGACCTGCAGTTGCAAACCCCAGCCGGGGCCGTTGCATTGCGCGAGTGGGCGGGCAGCGGACGCCAGGTATTGCTCAAGGCTGACAACGGCGCGCGCTTGGTCAGCGATCCTTGGCTCTGCGAGGAGTACGCATGAGCAGCTTCTGGGTTTTTCCCGGCCAAGGGGCGCAGCAAGCGGGCATGTTGCACGCGCTACCGGACGATCCGTTGGTCAGGGAGTGTCTGCGCCAGGCCAGTGAAGTCCTCGACGAAGACGTGCTGGAACTGGACTCGCCTCAAGCCCTGCAAGCCACGCGTGAGGTCCAGTTGTGTCTGCTGATCGCGGGTGTGGCCTGTGCTCGGGTCCTGATGGCGCGGGGCAGCGCACCGGATTACGTGGCCGGCCTCTCGATTGGTGCTTATCCGGCTGCCGTGATCGCTGGGGCGCTGAGTTTCGCCGACGCCCTGCGACTGGTCGCTTTACGCGGCGAACTGATGCAAAGGGCTTATCCACAGGGCTACGGAATGACCGCGCTGACGGGCCTGGATCAGGGTGTGGTCGAACGTTTGGTCGCCCAGGTACACGGCCCGCACAGCCCGGTGTATCTGGCCAACATCAACGCGGACAACCAGTTCGTCATCGCTGGCAGCGATCAGGCGATGGCTGACGTCGCCACGCTGGCCAAGGGCGAGGGAGCGGCGATGGCCAAGCGGTTGGCGGTCAGCGTGCCATCACACTGTGAGTTGTTGAATGAACCGGCGCAGGCATTGGCGCAGGCCTTCGCGCAGGTGACCCTCCAAGCGCCAACCTTGAAATACCTCAGTGGCAGCACCGCGCGCCCGTTATTTACTGCCGACAAATTGCGCGAGGACCTGGCGTACAACATGTGTCGGCTCATCGACTGGCGCAGCACCGTGCAAACCGCTTATGAGCGAGGGGCGCGCCTGCAGATCGAGCTACCGCCCGGTGCCGTCCTGACGGGGCTGGCGCGGCGTGTCTTTGGAAATGGATTGGAACAAGGATCGGCTGTCGCCTTTCAGGGCGCCCGGCTGGATACGCTGAGCGCGCTGTCGCGAGAGGAGGGATGTCGCCACCCCTAAACCGGTTGCTGCTATCGAAGGAACACAAAAACAACAAATTCGACGATTGAGGCCAAGACAATGATTATCTACGGTGTTGCGTTACTCGCCATTTGCACCCTCGCGGGGGTGATTCTCGGTGATTTGCTCGGTGTGCTGCTGGGCGTCAAATCCAACGTGGGCGGCGTCGGGATCGCGATGATCCTGTTGATCTGCGCCCGTCTCTATATGCAAAAGCGCGGTGGCATGAGCGAAGGCTGCGAAATGGGCGTCGGTTTCTGGGGCGCGATGTACATTCCGGTGGTCGTGGCCATGGCCGCGCAGCAGAACGTCGTCACAGCCCTCAAAGGTGGGCCGATCGCCGTGATCGCCGCCATTGGCTCAGTGATCATCTGCGGCGGCACGATTGCGCTGATCAGCCGGATCAATAAAGGGGAGCCCCTGCCCAAGGAAGAGCCCGAAACGCTGCCCCCAGTGATCACGCCGACCGCAGCACCGGCAGGAGGTCGCTGATATGTGGGATCTCATTCAGAAAGACTTGATCAGCCAAGGTCTGATCACGGCGTTCGCCGTCGTGGGCGTGGTGATGTGGATCTCCGTGCTGCTGTCCAAACACCTGACGTTCGGGCGGATTCATGGCTCTGCGATCGCCATCGTGATCGGCCTGGTGCTGGCGTGGGTGGGAGGCGTGATGACTGGCGGCCAGAAAGGCCTTGCCGACCTTGCCTTGTTCTCCGGCGTGGGGTTGATGGGCGGTGCGATGTTGCGCGACTTCGCCATCGTGGCGACGGCCTTCGAGGTGCAGGCCACGGAAGCCAGAAAGGCCGGGCTGATCGGCGCATTTTCGCTGTTTCTCGGCACGGTGTTGCCCTTCATTGTCGGTTCTTGCGTGGCTTATGCGTTTGGCTACCGCGATGCGGTCAGCATCACGACCATCGGCGCCGGCGCTGTGACTTACATCGTAGGCCCCGTAACCGGTGCGGCGCTGGGCGCCAGTTCGGATGTCATGGCGCTATCCATTGCCACCGGCTTGATCAAAGCCATTCTGGTCATGGTTGGCACGCCAATGGCCGCGCGCTGGATGGCGCTGGACAACCCGCGTTCGGCCATGGTGTTCGGCGGGTTGGCGGGCACGGTCAGCGGGGTGACGGCAGGCCTGGCGGCCACGGACCGGCGTCTGGTGCCTTACGGTGCGCTGACGGCAACGTTCCACACCGGGCTCGGTTGCCTGCTCGGGCCTTCGCTGCTGTATTTCATTGTGCGCGGGATTTTGGGTTAAGCCCGGATCTGCACTTGATTCTGGCCGAAGGCCGTAGGAGCGCGCTTGCCCGCGAAGAGGTGTGTCAGTAACTAATGAGTGGCGTGACACGCCGCATTCGCCAGCAAGCCAGCTCCCACACGGATCGGCCCCGGTTCTGTGGGAGCCGCCTTGGTGGCGAAAGGGGTTGATCAATCAACATGGAATCTCCTACAGGGCGCACCCCTGCAGCTACCCCTCAGCCAGCCGGTTCGAATACATGCGGCACTCGGCCAGCAACGCCAGTAGATTCGGGTCGCGTTCACGGGCTTTGAGAAACACCAGCCCTATGTGCTGCTGCATGCGGTAGCGCGACTGGAGCGGAATCAGGCGTACGCGGTTCTCATACACGGCGGCGATCCGGCCGGGCAGCAAAGCGTAACCTACCCCGGAGCTGACCATGCTGAGCAGCGTAAAGATGTCGTTGACCTGCATCGCCACCTTCGGCTCGAATCCCGCCTGCTGAAATACCCGGGTGCCGTCGCGATGGGTAGCGAAGCCCTGGGTCAGGGTGATGAAGGTCATTTCCCGCAGATCGCTCAAATCCACCTCGCTTTGCTGGGCGAAGGGGGAGTCGGCGGGTGTGGCGAGAAAAATATCGTCGGAGAACAGGGGCAGGTGCTCGCAATCCGGGTCGCTGACGCTCTCGTTCAGGGAGACCAGAACGGCGTCCACTTCCATGTTTTTCAGCTTGTAGAACAAATCGATGTTCGAGCCCAGGATCAGGTCGATATTCAGCTCGCTGCGGCGGATTTTCAGACCCATGATCAATTGAGGTACGGTTTTGACCGTCAGTGAATACAGTGCGCCCAGCTTGAACCGGGCGGCAGAGAAGCCTGCCGCCGCCCGCGTCTGCTCGACCATGCCCAGTGCGTCCTGCACCAGCTTCTGCCCCCGCTCTTCTAGGACGTAGGCGCTTTCAAGGGGGGTCAGGTTGCGGCCCTCGTGCTTGAACAGGGGGCAACGTAGCGCGTTTTCCAGTGAGTGAATCGCCCGATGAACGCTGACGGTGCTGGTCTGCAGCTCTGACGCGGCACGCGCCAGGTTGCCGGTGCGCATGAAGGCCAGGAAAATTTCCAGCTTTTTGAGGGTCAGTTCTTCATCGATCTGCATCGTGTCACTTCCGCCGCACATTCTTGTTGTTCAGGCGTCCGATTGTGCCCAAACCATTGCTGAATGGCTGCATTAAAAGCGCATTAACCTCGGTCGATGCATTGCGCTTTTGAGTCATAAGTTGGAGCCTTGGCAGGTGTCGTGCAACTGAGCGAGGTCATTTGCGGATGTATTACGGAGAGAAATTCAACGCCTGGACCCATCTTGTGGGTGCCGTACTGGCGTCGGTCGGCGCCATATGGCTGTTGGTTATCGCCAGTCTGGCGGGTGATGTGTGGAAGATTGTCAGCGTTGCCATCTACGGCGTTGCGCTGGTGCTGTTATACAGCGCATCGACCGTGTACCACAGCGTACGGGGCCGGGCGAAGGTGATCATGCAAAAGGTCGATCACCTGTCGATTTATCTGCTGATCGCGGGCAGCTACACCCCGTTCTGCCTCGTGACCTTGCGCGGGCCTTGGGGCTGGACCTTGTTCGGGATCGTCTGGGGGCTCGCCGTGATCGGCATGCTGCAGGAAATCAAACCACGCTCCGAAGCGCGCGTGATGTCCATCGTGATCTATGCCGTCATGGGCTGGATCGTGCTGGTGGCGGTCAAGCCATTGGTCAGGGCCTTGGGGACCGCCGGTTTCACTTGGCTGGCACTGGGCGGCGTGCTCTACACCGTGGGAATCATTTTCTTTGCCTACGACAAGCGCTTCCGGCATTGGCACGGGATCTGGCACTTGTTCGTCATCGCGGGCAGCCTGCTGCATTTCGTGGCGATTACCCGCTACGTCCTTTAGCCGCTCAAGCGCTTTCCGCCAGGCGGGGACGCGTCATCGCGGGCGCGCTCAGAAATCCCCCCATAACTGCTGCGCCACGCTCAGCGCCACCACTGGCGCGGTTTCCGTGCGCAGCACCCGCGGGCCAAGGCGGGCAGCGAGGAAGCCTGCGTCCTGAGCCTGGTCGACCTCCGTGTCGTTGAGACCACCTTCCGGCCCGATCAGAAACGCCAGGCTGCCGGGTTTTGCATGGCTGACCAGCGGTTCGGCGACAGGATGCAGCACCAGCTTCAGATCGGCTTGGGTGTGTTTGAGCCAGTCGGCCAGTGCGAGCGGCGGATTGATCGTCGGCACCACGGACCGTCCGCACTGTTCGCAGGCGCTGATGGCGATCTGTTGCCAGTGAGCCTGACGCTTTTCCGCGCGCTCGTCCTTCAGTCGAACTTCGCAGCGTTCGCTGATAATCGGTGTGATCTGTGCAACACCCAGTTCGGTGGCTTTCTGAATGGCCCAGTCCATGCGTTCGCCCCTGGAAAGCCCCTGCCCCAGGTGGATGCGCAACGGCGACTCGACCATTCCGGCGAAGCATTCATTGACGTGAACACGAACGCGCTTCTTGCCGACTTCGACGAGCGTGGCACGAAACTCCATGCCTGAGCCGTCGAACAACTGCACCGCATCGCCTTCGGCCAGGCGCAGCACACGCCCGATGTAGTGCGCTTGTCCTTCAGGCAGCTCGTGCTCGCCGATGCTCAGCGACGCGTCAATGAAAAAACGGGAGAGTCTCATGGTTGTTTCTCTGTAAAACGGTTGAATGATCGTTCCCACGCTCCGCGTGGGAATGCATCCCGTGGCGCTCTGCGCCGCATCATCGGACGCAGAGCGTCCAGTGTCGGGCTCCCACGCGGAGCGTGGGAACCATCACCAGGGGAGCGTTCAGTTCCAATCAGCCGGGATCACGGAAGTCTGGATGGAAGTTCTCGCGCACGGCCACGTTGATGCTGCTGCGGGTCGCGATGTCGATGCCTTCGCTGGCCACCTCGGCGAGAAAATCGATCTGCTCGGGCGTGATCACATAAGGCGGCAGGAAGTACACCACGCTGCCCAGCGGCCGCAGCAGCGCTCCGCGGGTCAGGGCGTGTTCGAACACCTTCAGGCCGCGTCGTTCCTGCCACGGGTAGGCCGCTTTGGTGGCCTTGTCCTGTACCATTTCGATCGCCAGAGCCATGCCGGTCTGGCGGACCTCGGCTACGTTCGGGTGGTCCGCCAGATGCGCCGTCGCACGCTTCATGCGATCCGCGAGCGCATGGTTGTTCTCGATGACGTTGTCCTGCTCGAAGATGTCGAGTGTCGCCAACGCCGCCGCACACGCCAGCGGGTTGCCGGTGTAGCTGTGGGAATGCAGGAAGGCCCGCAGTGTCGGGTAGTCATCGTAAAACGCCTCGTACACGTCATCGGTGGTGAGGCACGCCGCCAGCGGCAGGTAACCGCCCGTCAGCGCTTTGGACAGGCAGAGGAAGTCCGGACGGATCCCGGCCTGTTCGCAGGCGAACATCGTCCCGGTACGACCGAAGCCCACGGCGATCTCGTCGTGGATCAGGTGCACGCCGTAACGATCGCAAGCCTCTCGCAGCAGCTTGAGGTAGATCGGATCGTACATGCGCATGCCGCCCGCGCCTTGGATCAACGGCTCGATGATGACCGCCGCCACTGTCTCATGATGCTCAGCGAGAGCCTGCTCCATCACCGCGAACATCGTGCGGGTATGGTCTTCCCAGCTCACGCCTTCCGGGCGGTGGTAACAATCGGGGCTTGGGACCTTGATGGTGTCCATCAAAAGCGCTTTGTACGTCTCGGTGAACAGTGGCACGTCACCTACCGACATCGCCGCCACCGTTTCGCCGTGGTAGCTGTTGGTGAGGGTGATGTAACGCTTTTTCGCCGGTTTGCCCCGATTGAGCCAATAGTGAAAGCTCATCTTCAGAGCGACTTCGATGCAGGACGACCCGTTATCGGCGTAGAAGCAGCGGGTCAGCCCTTCCGGCGTCATGGCCACCAGCCGCTCGGACAGTTCGATCACCGGCTGATGGCTGAACCCTGCGAGGATCACATGCTCCAGTTGATCGACCTGATCCTTGATGCGCTGATTGATACGCGGGTTGGCGTGGCCGAACACGTTGACCCACCAGGAACTGACGGCGTCCAGATAACGCTTGCCTTCGAAGTCCTCCAGCCAGACCCCCTCACCCCGCTTGATCGGAATCAGCGGCAGGTGTTCATGATCTTTCATCTGCGTACAGGGGTGCCAAAGGACCTTGAGGTCACGCTGCATCCACTGGTCATTGAGGCCCATCGTTCATCTCCAGGTACGGCTCGCGCGGGGCGAGGGCGAAACAATCGCGCAAGCCTATGCAATGCACGCCAGCGGGACAACCTTTGCTGCCGGAAAAGGGCTCGACGGACATTGCTGGCGGGCCTCAAGCGGCTGGCGTATCCTGCGCGCTCCTGAAAAGACGGATTGGAAAAATCCGCTATTTCCTTGTTCATTCCGGAGTTCGCTGAATGCTTTCTGGTTGGCTGCGCGCCTGTGCGCTGATGGTGGTTGGGCTGGTCAGCGTTTCGGCGCTTGCTGTGGAAAAGCCGCACACGGCGATTGTCGTCGGCGGCGGTCTGGCGGGCCTGACGGCTGCCTATGAGCTGCAAAACAAGGGCTGGCAGGTCACGCTGTTGGAAGCCAAGCCTGCGGTCGGCGGCCGGTCCGGCCTGGCGGGCAGTGAATGGATCGGCAACGCCAAGGCGCAACCGGTCCTGAACCAGTACCTGGATCGCTTCAACCTCAAGCCAGTGCCCGCGCCCGAATTCGTACGCACGCCGGGTTACCTCATCGAGGGTGAGTACTTCTCGGCGGCCGATCTGGCGGCCAAACAACCAGCCACCGCCGAAGCGATCAAGCGCTACGAGGCGACGCTGGACGACCTGGCCAGATCCATTACCGATCCGGAAAATCCAGCGGCCAACAGCACTCTGTTCGCACTGGACCAGATCAACGTGGCCAACTGGCTGGACCGCCTGAGTCTGCCACCCACCGCCCGGCAACTGATCAACCAGCAGATCCGTACCCGCTATGACGAGCCTTCGCGCCTGTCGTTGCTGTATTTTGCACAGCAGTCACGGGTCAATCGCAACGTGGATGACCGTGATCGCCGTGCCGCTCGCCTGCCGGGTGGCAGCGCGGTATTGGCCGAGGCGTTCGTCAAACAGTTGAAAGTGATCAAGACCAACTCCCCGGTCTCGGCCATCAGCCAAGACAAGGACGGCGTGACCGTGAAGGTCGGCTCCATCGGCTACGAAGCGCAATACGTCGTGCTGGCTGTGCCACTGCGCGCGCTGAGCAAGATTCAACTGACCCCGGCACTGGATGCTCAGCATCAGGGCGCGATCAAAAGCACCAACTATGGCTGGCATGACCAGATCATGTTGAAGTTCAAGACGCCGGTCTGGGACAGCAAAGCCCGTATGTCTGGCGAAATTTACAGCAACACTGGGCTGGGCATGTTGTGGATCGAGCCTGCCTTGAAAGGCGGCGCGAACGCGGTGATCAACCTCTCTGGCGACAACGCGCGCATCATGCAGGCTTTCGGTGACAAGCAAATGGTGGATCAGGTCCTGATCCGCTTGCATGCGTTCTATCCTCAGGCGCGCGGTGCGTTTACCGGTTACGAGATCCGCCGCTCCAGCGTCGATCCGTCCACGGGCGGTGCGTATCTGGCATTCGGACCAGGGCAGATCAGCAAGTACTGGCGCCTGTGGGAAAGGCCGCTGCAGCGCATTGCCTTCGCTGGCGAGCACACGGATACCCTCTATCCAGGGACATTGGAAGGTGCATTGCGCACAGGGCAGCGGGCCGCGAGTCAGGTGCAGGACCTGGCAGCAGGCAAGTCGTTCGAGCCAGTGAAAGTCGAACCTGCAAAAGCGCCCGAACCGGCAACGAAAGAAAGCAGCGGCGGCATCGGCGGCTTCTTCTCCAACCTGTTCGGCGGATCCAAGTCCGAGCCGAAGCCGGTCGAGAAAGCACCCGAGCCAGCACCCGTTCCGGCTCCGGCCCCAGCGCCTGCTCCAGCGCCGGTCACTGCACCTGCTCCGGTGGTCGAACCCGCCAAGCCTGCTGTCGAACCTGCGAAAAAGGCACCTGCCAAGAAAGAACCGGCCCACAAGGAGCCCGTTAAGAAAGCGCCGACCAAGCCCGCGACGACGCACAAACCTGCAGCCAAAACCGAGGCTGCCAAGAAGGCACCTGCCAAAGCGACGACGGAAAAGGCAGCCACACCGGCGGCGAACACCAACAACTGATCGCCCATTCGGGCAGTGAAAAGGCGCGGTCACAAACCGCGCTTTTTTTTTGTCTGCCCCATGACAGCGTCTAGAGTGATGAAGGGTCGGCCACCCTGAATCAGGTTATGCGGCTTTGCGCGACCACGGGATTGGTTCCCTGTGTCGGCGTTGACCGAGGACGGAGATAACGTTCCGTTAATCCCTCGCGCCGAACAATGTGACGGGAAATTTCAATCGTATTTCCCGATATTTCAAAGCAAAAATTTGCGCTTTCTTTCGATAGGTAAACCGATAGTCTTTCTCACAGCTTTAACGGGCTGTTTTCAAGGATCGCTAGCATGCAGTTACGCAACTCTTCTTCACGCTACGGCTGGGTCAGCATTGTCTTGCACTGGGGCGTCGCCCTGACGGTTTTCGGATTGTTTGCCCTAGGCCTGTGGATGGTGGGTCTGGGGTATTACGATGCGTGGCGCAAGGCGGGGCCGGATCTGCACAAAAGTATTGGCATCACGCTGTTTCTGGTCATGCTGTTTCGCGTGGTCTGGCGCTTGTTCAGCCCGCCACCGCCCGCACCGGCAAGCCACAGCCGGTTCGTCAGGACCGCTGCCAAGCTGGGCCACGCGTTCCTGTATCTGGACCTGTTCCTGGTGATGTTCGCCGGTTACCTGATTTCCACCGCCGACGGCGTCGGAATTCCGGTCTTCGGATTGTTTGAAGTGCCTGCGCTGATCAGCGGACTGCCCAACCAGGCAGACGTCGCCGGTGAAGTGCACCTGTATCTGGCCTGGACGCTGGTGATCTTTGCGGTACTCCACGGGCTGGCCGCCTTGAAGCATCACTTCATCGACCGTGATGCCACATTCATTCGTATGCTTGGCCGCAAGGCCTGAATTCAACTCAAAAGGAAGACGACGCATGTTGAAAAAGACACTTGCTGCACTGGCTCTGGGTTCTGCGCTGCTGTCGGCCGGTCAAGCAATGGCCGCTGACTACACCATCGACAAGCAAGGCCAGCACGCTTTCATCGATTTCAAGATCAGCCACTTGGGCTACAGCTTCATCACCGGTACGTTCAAAGACTGGAGCGGTACCTTCAGTTTCGACGCCGCCAAGCCTGAAGACAGCAAGATCAGCATCGATATCAAAACCGCCAGCATCGACACCAACCATGCTGAACGCGACAAGCACATCAGCAGCAAGGATTTCCTGGATGTCGCGACCTATCCTGACGCCAAGTTCGTCTCCACCAGCGTCAAGTCGACCGGCAAAAACGCTGATGGCAAAGATACGGCTGACGTCACTGGCGACCTGACCCTTCACGGCGTCACCAAGCCGGTCGTCATCAAGGCTGTCTTCAATGGCGAAGGCAAGGATCCATGGGGCGGCTACCGCGCTGGCTTCAACGGCACGACCACCATCAAGCGCTCCGATTTCGGCAAGATGATGGACTTGGGCCCGCAGTCCGACACCGTAACCTTCGATATCTCGTTCGAAGGTGTGAAAGCCAAGTAAAACGGGCTGCCAACAAAAACGCCGACCCTAGGGTCGGCGTTTTCGTTACCGCGGGGTTCAGTTGTCGCGATTACGCGTCAGCAGCGCCGGCTTCTCGCCGCGTGGGCGGCTAGGCAATTGGTCCAGCATCTCGGCAGATGGGAATCGATCGACCTTGGATTCCTTGTGCACGATCTTTGGCCCTGGTTGCCCGTCACGGGCGTTGGAGACTGCAGGCTCCTGACGGGCCGACTGATCTTCGCGGGACGGACGGCGGTTGCGCGGCGCGTCCTCGCGGCGGCCGGAACCATTGCGCGGCTGGCCGTTACGCTTGCCCTGGCCACCTGCGCCAGCACCGTTGCTCGCTCCACTACCTGACCCGCTACGCGAACCGTTACGCCCCGGCGACTGTCCACGAGGCGCTTGCGACGGGCCTGCCGCAGGGGCGCCCGGACGGCGATTGCGGCCAGACGGGTTCTTGTTCTGATAGGGGCTGACGTAATCGGCACGGTTACCGAAGTTATCCACCTCGTCATCCAGGAACTCTTCCGGGTCACGATCCGCGCGGGGGGCGGGTGCACGAGACGAACTCGCTTCAGCGGATGGCGTGCCCTGACGAGGCTTCTGCCGACGCTGCTGGTTGCGTGCCGGGCGTTGTTCGCCTACGGCAGCCGCGGCAGTCGCTGGTTTTTCCTTGCCCTTGTCCTTCCCTTTGTCCTTGCGGCCACCATTGGCGTTTTCGCCACGCTGAGCGCGGCCATTGCGCGGGTTGCGCACGTCGGGACGCTCACGCACTTCAGGCTTTTCCGCCTCGACAGCATTGATGTCGAAGCCCATCAGATCGCCATCGGGGATCTTCTGTTTGGTCATGCGCTCGATGCTTTTGAGCAGCTTTTCTTCATCCGGTGCCACCAGCGAGATCGCCTCGCCCGTACGGCCTGCCCGACCGGTACGGCCAATGCGATGCACGTAGTCCTCGTCGACGTTGGGCAGCTCGAAGTTGACCACATGAGGCAACTGATCGATGTCCAGGCCGCGCGCTGCGATGTCGGTCGCGACCATGATGCGCACGCTGCCGGCCTTGAAGTCCGCGAGGGCCTTGGTGCGGGCGTTCTGGCTCTTGTTGCCGTGGATCGCGACAGCGCTCAGGCCGTGCTTGTCCAGGTACTCGGCCAGGCGGTTGGCGCCGTGCTTGGTACGTGTGAACACCAGCACCTGCTCCCACGCACCCTGGGTGATCAGGTGGGCGAGCAGTGAGCGCTTGTGATTGGCCGGCAAACGGAACACCCGCTGCTCGATGCGCTCGACCGTTGTATTGGGCGGCGTGACTTCGATGCGCTCGGGATTGTGCAGCAGCTTGCCGGCAAGGGCCGTGATGTCGGGGGAGAACGTGGCCGAGAACAGCAGGTTCTGACGTTTGGCGGGCAGACGCGCGAGGACTTTCTTCACGTCGTGCACGAAGCCCATGTCCAGCATGCGGTCGGCTTCGTCGAGGACCAGAATCTCGACATGAGACAGGTCGACGCTGCCTTGACCGGCCAGATCGAGCAACCGACCCGGGCAGGCGACCAGTACATCCACGCCACGTGCCATTGCCTGGACCTGCGGGTTCATGCCAACGCCACCGAAGATGCAGGCGCTGACGAACTTGAGGTTCTTGGCGTAGATCTTGAAGCTGTCGTGAACCTGTGCGGCCAGTTCACGCGTAGGGGTCAGGACCAGGACGCGCGGCTGGCGTGGGCCGTGACGCTGGGATTTGTCCGGGTGACCGGCGGGGAACAGACGCTCCAGAATCGGAAGCGCGAAACCGCCGGTTTTACCTGTACCTGTCTGAGCGGCGACCATCAGATCGCGGCCTTGCAACACGGCGGGAATGGCCCGCTGTTGCACCGGAGTAGGCTGGGTATAGCCAGCAGCCTCGATGGCGCTGACTAAAGCCTCGGAGAGACCGAGGGAAGCAAAGGACATGAGTAATCCTGTCTTAAGTTGGGGCCAAGGGGCCCGAATAGGAATGATCTGCGCTGCACGAATCGGCGCGCGATCCCGGGGTCTGTAAGTTCAACTCGTGGCAGGGCGCGTGAACGAAAATGCGCTGCTGACGTGATCGAGAAGTCTTCTGGGAGACCGAGTATCCGGGCGTAAGCCTGGCGGGAACGCCGGAGTATAACAGAGCAATCACAATGCGCTGCGTTCGCGCTGCTCAACGGTGTCGTTGTTGTCGCTTGCAGGTGACACCTGATGGGCGTCAACGGGTGCCAGCAGCGTCTCGCCCGTGTAGCGCGCCACCAGTTGTGCGTAGGCCGGTTCGCGCTTGAAACGCTTGAGCTCTGCCCCGAACCTCTGCGCCAGCAGGTCCATGCCAGCGTTGCGTCGCAGCGCGAGGTATTGCTCACGCGTGTTCAGAACCGTCGGAAGCTGACTGACCTGATCCCGCAGCCTCAGGTGTTCCAGCATCTGCTGGCCCAATCGACGGTCGGTCACCAGCAGGTCGATGCGACCGCGAATCAGCTTGCCGAAGTTGGCTTCATGACTGGGGGCCGGCTCTCGTGTGAAGTCCGTCGAATGGTCGAAATCGGGCCTATAGAGATAACCCGGCGAGACCCCGATCGTCAGGCCTTTGAGGTCTTCCAGGCGATTGAATGCGTGGGGCCGCGCATCGGCCTGGAACAGCACCCAGTTCACCTCGGACAGCGCCTCGCTCGGATACAGCAGTAGGTCATCGCGTTCGGTGGCTTTGAAAATGTCCAGCGCACCGTCGGCTTCACCTCGCTGCAGCATCATCAGGCAGCGCTTCCATGGCAGGAATTGCCACTGCACCTCGATGCCGAGCCGCTGAAAGACAATCGCCGTCGTTTCATAGTCCAGCCCCGAAGCACGGCCATTGTCCACCATGGCGTAGGGTGCCCAGGGTTCGGTCACGATGCGCAGCTTTTCGCCCAGAGCGTTTGCGCTCAGGCAGGCGAGCAATAGTGGGAGCAGGAGTCGGAGGGTCAGCGGCATCGGGCGAGAGTACGACGCGCGCCGCGCGATGAGAAGAGGCAAGCCCAAGCGGAACCTTCCGACTCGGCCCGGCAGCGCATTTACGACGCTTTCCGGACCCTGACGAGATGCTGGTAGATCTCCACGCGCTGGCGACCGAGCAGCCGTCGAACGGCCCAGTGTTCGAGCCATTGATGAAGTTGGCCAGGGGCGATCGGCTGGTCCAGACGCGACTGCGCGTTATTGAACGCCTTTTCCCACCAGACGGCAGAGCAGGCGCGGTCGAACTCGTTCGCATGGGCGCAGCAGCCATACAGCACTTCTCGCACGAACTGACGTTGCGGCTTGGGCACCGCCAAGGTGGCGCTCTTGTACAACAGACGCTGCCAAGCGGGAGGGCGGGGCAGATGGATCGACACGTTTGCGGTGTCGGCCAGCGCTTCGGGGCTGACCGGGTCATCGCGGTGCTTGTGCAGCCAAGCGCGAACCTTGGCCCGGAACAGCTCTTTGCGGCTCCAGTAGTGGTGGATCAAATCGGGGCACTGCTCGGTCCGTAAGGTTCGGTAGGCGGCGACGCCAAGACAGAACTCCTCCAGCGTGATGGCGCCTGGCGTGATCGGGAAGAACTCATCCATCAAGTCGATGGACGCGTCCAGCACCCAGGCATTTTCATGGGTCAGCCCGATCACCCCCGAATTCACCAGGCGCATCGCATCGTCGGCGAGCCCGCGTTGAGCCAGCGTATCGGCCAGCGCGGTATAGAGGATGGTTTCTTTGCACTCGTCATAGCGCAGGTGCAAGGCATTGCACAGCAGGCTGTCTGGGCGAACCCTGTCGAACAGCGCCATGGGGCTTGCCCGGAAGAATGTGTCGGTGTCGATGAGGATCGCTTTTTCCGCTTCTTCCAACACTTGGCGGGCAACGACGTGCTTACATCGGAAATGATAGTGATGCGGGCCGCTCCAGGCGTGACGCATGGCGGCATCGATCGGGCGAACCCTCACCGGCAAGCGGTGATAGGGCTCGGGGTTGTCGCTGAACACCTGGATGTCGAACGGGCGCTCTGAGGCGCCACCCGCTTTCGCCAAGGCGCTTGCGATGCTGAACACCGCTTCCTGATGGTAAGTCTGTGCGCCGAATACCAGGTAAACCAGTTGCGGGCGTGGGTTTGCTTTCTGATGAACACTCAACTGCTTGAATCCGTCTCGGTAGGGCATTGGCAGGCTATCTGCGATCAGCCTGCCGCGCGAACATTACCCTATAGTGACCGGCGTGTCCGAGATGGATTCCCGCCATTCAGCGGGGCAGCTTCAGGTTGTTCCACAGCGCAAGGCTGGGCTCGGCCTGATTCAGGGTGTAGAAGTGCAGACCAGGGGCGCCACCCTGTAACAACCGCTCACACATTTCGGTAATGACTTGCTCGCCGAACGCCTGAATGCTCGCCGAGTCATCGTTGTAGGCTTCCAACTGTTTGCGAATCCAGCGCGGGATTTCTGCACCGCAGGCGTCGGAAAAGCGCGCCAGTTTGCTGTAGTTGGTGATAGGCATGATGCCCGGCACGATAGGGATCGAAACGCCCATTTTCTGCACGCGCTCGACGAAGTAGAAGTAGCTGTCGGCGTTGAAGAAATACTGGGTGATCGCGCTGTCCGCACCGGCGTTGGCCTTGCGCACGAAGTTCTTCAGATCTTCTTCGAAGCTGCGGGCTTGTGGGTGCATTTCCGGGTAGGCCGCCACTTCGATATGAAAATGGCCACCGGTTTCTTCACGGATGAAGCTCACCAGGTCGTTGGCGTGGCGCAGTTCACCGCTGGCCATGCCCATGCCGGACGGCAGGTCGCCGCGCAGGGCAACGATGCGTTTGATACCCGCGTCTTGGTACTGGCTCAGCAGACCGCGCAGATCGGCTTTGCCGTCGCCCACGCACGACAGGTGTGGGGCGGAGGGGATGTTCACTTCCTTCTCCAGCTGCAACACGGTGTTGATCGTGCGGTCACGCGTGGACCCACCCGCACCATAGGTGCAGGAGAAGAAGTCGGGGTTATAGCTGGCCAAGGTGCGGGCAGTGGCCATGAGTTTTTCGTGACCCGCGTCGGTCTTCGTCGGGAAGAACTCGAAACTGTAGCGACGGTCTTGCGACATCGGAGGGAACCTCCAGCGGCAAGCTATAAGCTGCAAGCTGCAAGAGGGTGTAGCGCCCACTCTCTGCGACTTCTCGCTTAACGCTTGGTGCTGCAAAAATACTTGGACGATTTGGGCGCCGCGAGCAGCAAGCAAGAACGCCGATAACGCACTTGCTTGCCGCTCGTAGCTTGTCGCTGCTTTTAGTACCGGTAAGCGTGCGGCTTGAACGGGCCTTCGACGGTCACGCCGATGTAGTCGGCCTGGGTCTTGGTCAGTTTGGTCACGACGCCGCCGAAGCCACGCACCATTTCCAGCGCGACTTCTTCGTCCAGTTTCTTCGGCAGGACTTCGACCGTCAGGCGCTCGGCTTTCTGGGCCGGGCTCAGGTCAGCGTACTTCTGGCCGAACAGGAAAATCTGAGCCAATACCTGGTTGGCGAACGAACCGTCCATGATGCGGCTTGGGTGACCGGTGGCGTTGCCCAGGTTCACCAGACGGCCTTCGGCCAGCAGGATCAGGTAGTCGTCGTTCTGTGGGTCGAACTCGCCAGCGCCGGTGCGGTGAATCTTGTGCACCTGAGGCTTCACTTCTTCCCATGCCCAGTTCTTGCGCATGAAAGCGGTGTCGATTTCGTTGTCGAAGTGACCGATGTTGCAGACCACAGCGCGTTTTTTCAGCGCTTTGAGCATGTTCGCGTCGCAGACGTTGACGTTACCGGTGGTGGTCACGATCAGGTCGACCTTGCCCAGCAGGGCCTTGTCGATGCTGGCTTCGGTGCCGTCGTTTTCGCCGTTGATGAAAGGCGAAACCACTTCGAAACCGTCCATGCAGGCTTGCATCGCGCAGATCGGGTCCACTTCGGTCACTTTGACGATCATGCCTTCCTGACGCAGCGACTGAGCCGAGCCCTTGCCCACGTCACCGTAGCCGATGACCAGCGCTTGCTTGCCCGACAGCAGGTGGTCGGTGCCGCGCTTGATGGCGTCGTTCAGGCTGTGACGGCAACCGTATTTGTTGTCGTTCTTGCTCTTGGTGACCGAGTCGTTGACGTTGATCGCGGGGATCTTCAGCTCGCCTTTGGCCAGCATGTCCAGCAGGCGGTGAACGCCGGTGGTGGTCTCTTCGGTCACGCCGTGGATGCGTTCCAGCATCTGCGGGTATTTCTTGTGGAGGATCTCGGTCAGGTCGCCGCCGTCGTCGAGGATCATGTTGGCGTCCCAGGGCTGACCGTCCTTCAGGATGGTCTGCTCGATGCACCACTCGTACTCTTGCTCGGTTTCACCTTTCCAGGCGAACACCGGAATACCGGCAGCGGCGATGGCGGCAGCGGCCTGATCCTGAGTCGAGAAAATGTTGCAGGACGACCAGCGTACTTCGGCACCCAGGGCAACCAGGGTTTCGATCAGCACGGCAGTCTGAATGGTCATGTGGATACAGCCGAGAATCTTTGCGCCCTTGAGCGGTTGCTCACTGGCATATTTGCGACGCAGGCCCATCAGGGCAGGCATTTCGGATTCAGCGATGATGGTTTCGCGACGGCCCCAGGCAGCCAGGGAAATGTCCGCGACTTTGTAGTCGTTGAAATCGTTGGGCGTCAGTACAGCGCTCATGAAGAGTCTCCATTCGTAGTGTGCGAATGGGCGCCGTTGTGCGTTTAAGGCCTGCCCGAAGCGAGCAGACAACGCCCCATCCGAGCCTGACAGGACTGACCTGCTGCAGCGCCCCTCGGACAGGTGGCGGGAAAACGGTATCAAGCGGTGATGACCGTTTTTTGAAGCGGGGGAGAGTATAGCGGCGTCTCCGGTTCAGCCCAAGAGGCGCGTTCAGATAAATGACGAGCGACTAATCGAGACCATAGTCGATGCTCAATGGAGGTTAATGCCCAGGGCTGGCACTATGCTGGTCATCTAGAGGCAGATGACAGGAGCTAATCATGAATTTCCACACTCGCAAGTGGGTAAAGCCCGAAGACCTCAACCCCAACGGCACGCTGTTCGGTGGCAGCCTGCTGCGCTGGATCGACGAGGAGGCGGCGATCTATGCGATCGTGCAACTGGGCAATCAGCGGGTGGTGACCAAGTACATCTCCGAGATCAATTTCGTCAGCGCCTCGCGTCAGGGCGACATCATCGAGCTGGGCATCACGGCCACTGAGTTCGGTCGCACATCCATCACCCTGATGTGCGAAGTGCGCAACAAGATCACCCGCAAGAGCATCCTGACGGTCGACAAAATGGTGTTCGTCAACCTAGGGGAGGACGGTCTGCCAGCGCCGCACGGCAAGACCGAGATTACGTACATCAAGGATCAGTTCAAGGAAGAAGTGATCGGGGAGTAGCCACCGTTGTAGGAGCGCGCTTGCCCGCGATGAAGATCGTTCCCACGCTCTGCGTGGGAATGCAGCTTCTGCCGCTCCGCATCAGGCCGGGTGAACGCAGAGCGTCCGGTGAAGCGTTCCCACGCAGAGCATGGGAACGATCAGTCATCGTAGTCAGGGTCAGGTGGGGTTAGCGGCCTTCCACTCCCGCAACCATTGCAAACCTTCGCTGGTATCGCCTTTCGGACGATACTCGCAACCGATCCAGCCGGTGTAACCCAGGCGGTCGATTTCTTCGAAAATCCACGGATAGTTCACTTCGCCCAGATTTGGCTCGTGGCGATCCGGTACTCCCGCGATCTGGATGTGGCCGACGCCCGCGAAGTCGCGACGCAGTTTGCTGATCACGTCGCCTTCAACGATCTGGCAGTGGTAGAAGTCGAACTGCACTTTCAGGTTGTCCGCACCCACTTCCTTGCACACCGCTTGACCCTGATCCTGGCGATTCAGGAAGAAGCCTGGCATGTCGCGGGTATTGATCGGTTCGATCAGCACCGTGATCCCCACCTTGGCTGCTTCCTGCGCTGCGTAGCGCAGGTTCTCGATATACACCGCGTGGTGTTTCTCGCGCAGATCTTCGCTCGGCAGCAGCCCTGCCATCACATGAATGCGGTCATTACCCAGCACTGCTGCGTATTCCAGGGCTTTCTGAATGCCTGCCCGGAACTCTTGCTCACGATCCGGCAGCGAGGCGATTCCCCGTTCGCCTTTGGCCCAGTCCCCCGGCGGGGCGTTGAACAGCGCTTGAGTCAGCTTGTTGTCCACCAGGCGCTGCTTGATTTCGGCCGCCGTGAAATCGTACGGAAACAGGTACTCCACTGCCTCGAACCCGTCTGCCGCCGCGGCAGCGAAACGGTCGAGAAAGTCGTGTTGCGGATACAGCATGCTGAGGTTGGCTGCAAAACGAGGCATGTGGGTCTCCAGAAAGGCTTAAACGAAAGGCCAGAGCAGCAAGGTGAACAGGAAGCCCAGTGTACCCAGAACGGTCACCAGGAACGTCCAGTTGCGCAGGCCGTCACCGACATTCAGGCCTGCCAGTTTGGTGAACATCCAGTAACCGGCGTCGTTGATGTGGGACATGGCCAGACCGCCACCGCCCATGGCCAGGCACAGCAGGGCCATGTGGTTGGCGCTGAGGTTCAGGGTCGCGATCAATGGGCTGAGGATACCGGCGGTGGTCACCAGCGCCACGGTGGTCGAGCCTTGGACGGCGCGCAAGAGCAGCGTCAGGATGAAGCCCAGTGCCAGAACCGGCAGCCCGGTGTTGCGCAGGGCGTCGGACACGACCGCCCCGATACCTGTATCGACCAGCACTTTACCGAACACGCCACCCGCACCGGCAATCAGGATCACCATCGCCACGCCCGGCAGCGCCGAACCGATCACGTCGGACACTTGGCTACGGCTCCAGCCGCGACGCGACCCCAGAATCCAGGCGCACAGCAGGGTGTCGATCAGCAGCGCGACCAGCGGTGCGCCGAGAACCGTAAGTACGCTGCGCAGGCCGGAATCGGCTGGCAACAGGGTCGTTGCCAGTGTACCCAGCAGAATCAGGACAATCGGCAGCAAGATCAGCGCGACGATGAGGCCCGCGCCCGGTGCTGGCGCTGCTGGCAAGCGAGCGGCCAGGCTGCTGGCACTTTCTTCCAGACCCAGTGCTTGGGTGTGGGTGGCTTCCTTGGCGTTGGAATAATCGTTGTTGGCCCACGCCACCAGGTCGTCGTTGGTGATGTGCGGACCGTAGACTTCGCTGCGGATGTCGTCGGTCATCGGGAAGGTCTTGCGGGTCATACGACCGGCAATGACATAGCCGATCAGGCACAGCACCGCGACGATCGGGATACCGAACATCAGCACGCGGCCCAGGTCAGCGCCCAGTTGACCGGCGGCCGCGACAGCGCCCGGGTGCGGAGGCAGGAAGGCATGAACCGACAGCAGCGCCGCGCACATTGGCAGGGCGAAGATCAGCAGCGGCTTACGGGCTGCGCGGGCAACGCCGTAGGCCAGTGGCATGAGGATGATCACGCCCACTTCGAAGAACACGGGGATGCCAACCATGAAACCGGCCACGGTCAACGCCAGCGGCGTGCGCTTGTTGCCAAAGCGATCGATCAATGTCTTGGCCAGTGCTTCTGCACCGCCGGACAATTCAATGATGCGCCCGATCATGGCACCCAACGCGATGATGATCGCGATGTGGCCGAGGGTTTTGCCCATGCCGCCTTCGATGGTGGTCACCAGGTCGGCCGGTTTAACCCCGGCGACCAGCGCGACGATGATGCTCACCAGCATCAGGGCCACGAACGGCTGAAATTTGTACTTGAGTACGAGCAGGAGCAACAGCGCGATACCGGCTCCAGCGATGGTCATGAGAAGTAGTGGGGTCATGTCGTGTGGGATGTCCTGTTGTTATTGTTTCCGGCGAACCGGGTTGCCGAAGGCCGCCGAAACGGCCCTCGGTCAAACGCTGTTGAAGGCCGTTACCAGGTCACGCCGAAGGCCTGACGCAGATCTTCCAGTGCCGCTGCGTCCAGCGGCTCGGGCTTGGGATTGCTCATCAGCCACAGGCGCGCAGTCTCTTCCAGCTCTTCCAGGGCGTAGGCCGCCTTGGCCACAGAGCTTTCCCAGACCACCGGCCCCAGCCGCTCAAGCATTACGCCTCGCACGCTGTTTGCCAGTTTCGCCACCTGTTCGGCCACTTTCGGAGAGCCAGGGCGTTCGTACGAGATCAGTGGGATGTGACCGACTTTCATGACCTGATAAGGGGTGATGGGCGGCAGAATGTCGTTCGGGTGCCAGACGCCCGCGAGGGTCAACGCAACCAGGTGAGTCGAGTGGGTATGTACCACGCCGCCGACCGCTGGGTTGCGGTCGTAGACTTCGCGGTGCAGCATCAGGGTCTTGGATGGCTTCTCGCCCGATACCCATTCCCCGGCCAGATTCACCTTGGCGATCGCGGCTGGATCCAGGCGACCCAGACACGCATCGGTCGGAGTGATCAGCCAGCCATCGTCAAGCCGCGCGCTGATGTTGCCTGCGCTGCCGACGGTGTAGCCGCGCCCGAACAACAGACGACCGATGTCGCAAATTTCTTCGCGCAGTTTGTTCTCGGTACTCATTTGGCACCGCCTGCAAGCTGCTTGAGCGCCTTGTCAAAGAAGTCACGGCCGCCGAAATTGCCGGATTTCAGCGCCAGTGCCAGCGGTTGCTCGCCGCTGCTGATGGTCGCCGGAACGCCTGGATCGATCTGCGCACCGATCTTAAGCAGGCTCACCCCCAGCGCTTGAACGACGGCCCCCGAGGTTTCACCGCCTGCGACGACGAAGCGCTTCACGCCTGATTCCAGCAAGCCTTTGGCGATTTTGCCCAAGGCCTGCTCGACCATCGCACCTGCGCGCTCGACACCTAACCGCTGCTGCACGGCTTTGACTTCATCCGGGCTGCTGGTGGCGTAAATCAGCACGGTCTGACCTGCGTCGCGAGCAAAGGCCAGTGCCTGTTCGACCACCGGCTGACCATCGGCCAGCGCGAGAGGATCGATGCGCAGGGCAGGGCGTTTGGCTTCAAGCCACGCCGCGACTTGACCATTGGTGGCCACCGAGGCACTCCCGGCCAGCACCACTTCACCACCGTCGACTGACTCAAGCTGAGCAGCGTCGATATCACGCAGCTTGCCCGCCTTGCGGAAATTGCCCGGCAAGCCGAGCGCCAGGCCCGAACCGCCGGTCAGCAGTGGCAGGTCGGCGCAGGCTTCGCCCAGCACGTACAAATCCGCGTCAGACAAGGCGTCGGCGATGGCCATGGTCACGCCGTCAGCGCGCAGTTCCGCGATACGCGCACGCACGCTTTCCACGCCTTTGGCGATGCTGTCGTAGCGCAGCAGGCCGACTTTTTTCTCGGTCTGCGATTGCAGCACGCGCACTAGGTTGGCGTCTGTCATCGGGGTCAGCGGATGGTTTTGCATACCGCTCTCATTGAGCAACTGGTCCTGCACAAACAGGTGGCCACGGAAGATCGTCCGGCCATTCTCTGGAAACGCAGGGCAGGCAAGGGTGAAGTCGCTGCTCAGTGCGTCGAGCAGCGCTTCGCTGACCTGACCAATGTTGCCTTTGGCGGTCGAGTCGAAGGTCGAGCAGTACTTGAAGAAAATTTGCTCGCAGCCACGATCACGCAGCCATTGCAGGGCTTGCAGCGATTCCTCGACCGCTTCGGCAGCCGGCGTGGTGCGGGATTTCAGGGCGATGACGATGGCATCGGCGTCCAGCTCCGACAGGCTGTCGGCGCTCGGAATGCCAATGCTTTGCACAGTGCGCATACCGCCGCGTACCAGCATGTTGGCCAGGTCAGTGGCGCCTGTGAAGTCGTCGGCGATGCAGCCCAGCAGAGGGCGCGGAGTCGTGGTGCTCATCTGCGTTTCCTCAGTCGTTGGCGGCTTTGGCGCCCGGCAGGGTGATGCCCGGGAAGATTTTGATCACGGCGGAGTCGTCTTCGCGGCCGAAACCTGCGGTCGACGCCTGCATGAACATCTGGTGCGCGGTGGACGACAGCGGCAGTGGGAATTTGCTCGCGCGGGCTGTGTCCAGTACCAGGCCCAAATCCTTGACGAAGATGTCCACAGCCGACAGCGGTGTGTAGTCAGCCTTGAGGATGTGCGGCACGCGGTTTTCGAACATCCATGAGTTGCCAGCGCTGTTGGTGATCACTTCGTACAGTGCGTCAGCGTCGACGCCTTCACGCAGGCCCAGCGCCATGGCTTCGGCGCTTGCAGCGATGTGCACTCCCGCCAGCAGCTGGTTGATGATTTTGACTTTCGAACCCAGGCCGTGGACGTCGCCCAGGCGATAAACCTTGCCTGCCATGCCATTGAGGACGGCGTCGGCTTTGGCGTACACCTCGGCAGGGCCGGAGGTCATCATGGTCATCCGACCGGCAGCGGCTTTGGCCGCACCGCCGGAGATCGGTGCATCCAGGTACAGCAGACCCTTTTCAGTCAGGCGCTGGCCCAGCTCGATGGCGAAGGTTGGGGCGACGGTGGCACAACCGATGATCAGGCTGCCCGGCTTGAGCGCGGCAACCGCGCCGTGCTCGCCAAACAGGACGGTTTCGGTTTGCTCGGCGTTGACCACGACGGTAATGATCACGTCGCAACTTGCAGCCATAGCGGCGGGGGTCGCACAGGCAACACCCCCTTCGCTGGCGAATTGCTCGGTGACCGCTGCACGGACATCGCAGGCATGAACATTGAATCCGCTGCGCAACAGGGAGCGCGCGATGCCGAGGCCCATGGCACCCAGTCCGATCACGCCAACGTTCTTGTTATCCATGTGTCTCTCCTCGGGTTGAGCGCCGAAGTTTTGCCAGCACTCGAACGGTGTTTGTTCTGATCTGTTAAAGATAGTGAACCTGTGAGCGGATAATGTGAAGCAATTTTTCATTTTCACAAAAGTTAACATTGTTCATTTTTTGACCAGGCACAAAAAGCCCCGGTTGTGAGCCAGGGCTTGGAGCGTGTTAAACGCTGTACGGAGATCTTTGTCCCTGGACGTCGCGCTGTTATGTACAAAACCGGCTGGCTGTAGGAGCGCGCTTGCCCGCGATCGCGGTGTGTTAGATGAGGAAATATGGATGAGACGCCGTGATCGCAGGCAAGCGCGCTCCTACGGATTGGGGTGTCTGTGAGCTCAGCGCTTGTCGACGGAGGCCAACATCAACTCCACCCCCTGCGCCCGAATGCTGTCAGCCGCAGCCCAGCATCTCCATTCACATACAGATCTTTTCGATCTTTGTTCGATAGCCTAGGCGATCATATAAGCAAGTTGAGTAGTCTATATATTGGTTGGCGATGTCAGTGGTGTTGTTGATTTCGACAGGTTTAGATAAATCGCTATATGGGGGTGTGAGGTTATTGCGGTTGCTTATTTGTTAGTGCATTAGTTCGCCGTCCGTCAGGGTTTTTTATTTTCTCTCTCTGCTGGCTTGATGTTTACATGGTTTGGTTGATAGTGAGTGTATGGCTGACCGAATATTTCGGTAGTCGGAGTGCTAATTCATATGGAGATCATCGCCATGTCTGTGATCGAATTCAAATTGGATAAAACGTCTTTTGGGTCTCAAGCTTATTTTTCTGGCACTGTCGAGGCGGTGGGAAGTACAGGCTATAAGTTTTCCGGCACACTCAAAGTCAGCGCCCCATTCAACAGAGGGAATGCAGGCTTTTCCAACACTGTACGGATAGGTCACGGTGGCGTGTCAGGGAAGTACGAGCATTTGGATCTCGACCTGGGAAAACACCCAGTGTCAGACAAAACGTTGAAGATCGAGGGCTTGGGGAAAAGGGCCGCCAATGAAAAGGTGAAATTCTATGTGGCTGTGAATCAGGGAATCAGCGGTCAGTTTGAAGAGGGCCCTGAATTAACTTGTGATTTGGGCGTCATTGCTGATGAGTCAGCGAGCAGTACTGCATCTACACCGGTTGATAGTCAAGAAGAATCGATTCCCGAGAAAAAAACACGGTTACCACCTGAGCTTAAGGAGGGGGACGCTGAGGGTATCAGTGAGTATGAAAAGTATTTGTCCCGATACGATACTTGAATGAGAGATACGTTGATGAGTAGAAACAAGGCGATGTTCTGAATCAAGATAGCTGAACGTTGGTGTAGGTGTATTCCGGTTATTTCGTCCTTGACACTGAGTGGCGGTGCGTCAATCTTGAAAAAATGGCAGGCACGCCAAATTCGGTAGCGTGCCTGCCCCTGCCAGTAAGTAGCACTCAGCGCTTGTCCACCGACGCCAACATCAACTCCACCCCCTGGGCCCGAATGCTGTCAGCCGCAGCCTGAGCCAGCCCGTCATCGGTGATGATCGCGTCGAACTGCTCGAGGCTGGCGACCTTGTACATGCCGAACGTGCCGTATTTGGAGCTGGTGGTCAGCAGCACACTGCGCGACGCCGCTTGCATGGCCGCTTGTTTGACCTCGACCTTGAGCGCCGAGGGGGTCGTGGTCCCGCGTTGCAGGTCCCACGAGCTGGTGGACATGAATGCAACGTCGGTCGCCAGGTGACGTAACGTTGCGGCGGCGAGGCCTCCCACGCACGAGCGATTGGGGTGGTCCAGCAGGCCGCCTGTGTGGATGACGTCGACGTGGGTGGCGTCAGCCAGCGCGTTGACCACGCCGAAATCGTTGGTCACGACGGTCATGCCCGACAGCGCGGCAATGTGCGGGACGATTTCCAGCGTGCTGGTGCCCGCATCGAGATAGACCGTCATTTCGGGATGGAGCAGTCCGGCGGCCAAACGAGCCATCGCCTGCTTTTGCGGCAGTTCGACCACCGCCTTGGATTGGTGACTCGGTTCACTGTGAACCTGGCTGGCGATCCGCACGCCGCCTGTGACGGAATACGCGCGACCGCTCTGTTCGAGCAAGGCGATGTCGCGACGAATGGTCATGTGCGAGCAATCGAACATCTCCATCAACTGATGCACGCTGAGCACCTGGTGTTTGCGTAGCTGACGCAGCATCAGCTCACGGCGCTGATCGGGAATCATGGGCGCTGCACCACTGACGGTGGTGTCTTCTTCGCTGGACATTCAGGCTCCTGGGCATTGCGGTGCAGTCGGTCCGACCGCGATGGCTGGCATCTTAGCCAATCGTCGGCGCTGCCGCAGCAGCGAAGCACATCGATACCCACCCATACGCAGTGCGTGTTCCGCTCTTGCGAATCCTTTATCCTCAGGCGTCACGGACCACGGGGCGTCGCCACTGCTGCCCTGGAAAACAAAAAATTTGCCCGGTTGCGGGACAGAGCGGATAAGGAGAGCGTGTGCTGGCGACAACCTTGGTCTTGATCGCGGCTGTGCTGCATGCCACCTGGAACACGCTCATCAAATTCAGCGCCGAGCGCTTGTTGGTCATTGCCAGCATGGACATCGTGGCCTTTGTCCTTGCGGTGCTCGCGCTGGAATTCGTATCCCCGCCTGCCTGGCCCATCTGGCCGTGGCTGGTGGCGTCGGCGCTCTTCGAGTTGCTCTATCGCGTGTTGCTGATCAGGGCGTACCGGGTGGGTGATTTGGGGCTGGTGTATCCCTTGATGCGTGGCTTGTCACCGCTGGTGGTTCTGGCGCTGACTTTGATCTTCGCTGGCGAACACCTGACCCTTCAACAGATTCTCGGCATTCTGCTGATTCCCTGCGGCATGATCTGCCTGCTGTGGCAGGGCGGCGGTGGTCATCGTCTACCGTGGTCGATGCTCCCAGTGGTCGGCATGATCGGCTTGTGCATCGGCTGTTACACCTTCATCGACGGGCAGGCACTCAAGCGCGGGATCGAGCCCCTGGATTATCTGGTCTGGCTCACATTCATCAGCGCCTGGCCATTCCCTCTGCTGGCGCTGGTCAGAAAGCGTCCAGTGTTCCTGCTGTTCTGGCGCGAGCAATGGAAACTGGGGCTGAGCGTAGGTTTCTGCGTGTTGTTCAGCTATGCGCTGGTGTTGTGGGCGATGCAGATAGGGTCAGTGGCTCAGGCCGCGGCGCTGCGTGAAGTGAGCGTCGTGCTGGTGGTGTTGTTCGGGATGCGTTACCTGAAAGAACCTTTCGGTCGGCCCCGGCTCTTAGCCTGTGGGCTGGTATTGCTCGGTATGCTTCTGATGAAGCTCAACTTTTAAATAAAAAAACTCATATTTTAAAAAGGAAGACGCAAATGACCGTTGCCTTTTGGTGCGTGTTGATCGTGATTCTACTGCCGCTCGCGTGTACGTCGATCGCCAAGTTTGGCAGCGGCAAGTTCGCCCTGCGGGACAACCACAACCCAAGAGACTTTCTGGAGCGCCTCGAAGGCCTGCCTCGTCGAGCCCACGCCGCACAGCAAAACAGCTTCGAAGCCATCCCCGGTTTCGCTGCCGGGGTGATCATCGCCCACATTGCCGGTGTCGCTCAGTTGGTGACAATTGATGTGCTGGCGGTACTGTTCGTGACCACCCGGCTGCTCTACATCATTTTCTACCTCGCCGACCTCGCAGCGCTGCGCTCGCTGGTGTGGTTCATCGGCCTGGGGTTGGTGATTGCTCTGTTCGGTGTATCCGTCGGCACCCCTGCCTAATCATTCACTTGGGTTTTCGAGCGCACACGGCAATACTGGCGACCCTTTTTTCGCCAGTAGTCGCCATGAAGTCAAAGAGCGTCGCGTTGAAAACCCGTGGGCTGGTGATGCTCGCCCTGTTTGCGCTGAGCGCCTGCGGCGCGGTGGACCCCAATTCCCCGCTGGGCCAGCGCAAGGCCATCTTCAAGCAGATGCTCAAAACCAGCGAAGATACGGGCGGCATGTTGCGGGGGCGGCTGCCGTTCGACGGTGCGAAATTCGCCGAAGGTGCGGTCAAGCTCGATGGGCTGTCCCACGAGCCCTGGAAGCATTTTCCCGCAGTGAAAGAGTCAGAAAATACCAGCGCCAAAGATGCGGTCTGGCAGCGGCAGGCGCGCTTTCAGGAGTTGGCCCGGGCATTGGAGGCCCGGACCGGAGAATTGGTCATCGCCACGCGAACGCTTCCGCTGACGCCGGCGAACATGATCCCGCCGATGAATAACGTCGAAGATGCCTGCGATGTGTGTCACAAGGAGTTTCGCGACCACTGAACAGGCACGAGCGAGGAGCGTTTGCCCTCTGGCCGTTAATTCACTCGTCATCCTCGTCCGGCTGGATCTCTTCCAGCTTCTGCTGTTCGTCCTGCAGCGCCTTGCGCGATTCGGCCAGTTTGTCCTTGCGCTTGTTGATCTTGTCCGCATCGCCTTTCTTCATCGCTTTGTCCAGGTCCGTCTGGCGCTTGCCGACTTCCTGTTTGGCCTCCAACACTTTCTTTTCCTGTGCCTTGATCAGCCCCGCATCGGTGCAGTGGTCGGTGTTCTCGGCAAGCGCCTTCTCGAGTCCGGCCTGTTGCTCGCTGTTTCCGGCCGCCTTGGCTTGCTCGATGCCGGCCTGGATCTCGCCGCGCTTGGCCTCGCACAGCGGCTCGGCGGCGAACGACGGGGCCGCCAACATCCCACAGGCGGCGAACACCATCAGAGAGGAAAACACTTTCATGACTGCTCCTTGAATAACTGCTTGGGCGGGAAATTGAACACCGCCCCGACAAAAAAAAGACTAAAAACCCTGAATACCCTGCTCCCGCAGCTGCGTGGCCAATGCCTGCACGTGCGGATGCTGAAAAAACGCCGTGAGCTGTTTCGCACGACCTGGGCCAATGCCAGGTTCGGCCTGCCATTGATCGGCGCTGCGGGCCGACAACGCAGACCAGGAATCACCCAGGCTCGCGCCCGCTGTGGGCGGCAGGCCGATGGCTTTGAGCCAAACTTCGAAGGATTGTTCGCGAGCGCCCTGAAAACTGTTCAACAGTTTAGCGCTGCTTTGCTCGCTGATGCCGGGAATGTTCACAAGTTGTGCACTGTCCAGGCGCAACCAGTCGAGCAAACCTTCTATCGCGCCTGCGCTGATCAGCCTGTCCCATGTGCCAGGGCCAACCCCGCTCATGGCCAGGCCTTTCTTGCCGCTGAGCCACTTCAGCCGTTCGCGGAATTGGCTCTCGCAGCCCTCAGTGGGTTGCCAGCAGCTCAGCGCGTGGTAGTCCGCAGCTTGGGGGACAATCATCGACACCCGTTCGGTACTGCGAGTGACCACGCCATCCAGTCTTGGAATGGTCAATCCCGCCAGGCTGATTGCCACCTGATCACCGGGACGGATGTCCATGGATTGCCAACGTTTGAGAGAACTGACGCTGACCCGTGTGACCTTTCGGTCGTCCAGTTGAACCGGCGCTATTTCCAGCTCGGGTGTGATCTTGCCACTGCGCCCCACGTTGAAATGCACCTTGCGCACGTCTCCCAGCACCTGAGCGAAGGGGTACTTCCAAGCGGCGATCCAGTAAGGCGCCTTGGCTTGCCAACGCTCCGCAGGCGGACGGTGCCCCTGACGTAAAATCACGCCATCCGTGGCGAACGGCAGCGGATTTTCGTACCAGTGCGTCCGCCACGCTCTGGCCTGTTCAAAACGCTCGAACGGCTCGCTCAGTGTCACGGCGTCGTCAAAGCCCATGGTGCGCAGGCTGCTCAAGCGTTCACGCATGTCGGCAGGGCCTTGTGGCCAGTCCCAGACAAACAGCCCAATCTGCGCGCCCTCGGCTTCGGTGATAGCCGTTCGTGCCAGCAATCCGGCCACTTTGCTGCGTGCATTGAGGCTGCCAGCCCGGGCTTGCACGTGGTCGGTCAGCCGCCAGTAAAGCTCGCCCTGTAGCACCACGGATTGTTGTACGGGCAGCGTGCGAGGAATCGCACCGATATGAAAGGCATGTGCACTCCAGTCCTGCCCCTTGAGGCCATCGCCTCGGCTGATGGCTTTGACCAGCGTCCCGCCTTGGTAGATCAGCGTGACCGCCACCCCATCGACCTTCGGCTGAATCCACAGACCTGTTTTGCCCTTGAGCCAGCCCTGCACGGCGGCTTCGTCCGGCAATTTGTGCACGCCGGTATGTGGCACGGGGTGAGCATGCAAGCCTGTCGCTGTTTTCAGTGGATCCGCATCGGGTAAGCCTGAAGCTGCGAAGCACGCCTTCAACTGGGCCAGTCGCTGAACGGACTGGTCATACAGCTCGTCCGCCACTAGCGAAGCCCCTTGCCGGTGATAGCTGTCGTCCCAGCCCGCGACTTGCGCCTGCAAGGCCGCTATCTCATCCCGAGCTTTGCCGGACGGCCAGTCGGGGCAGGACTGAGCAGACACGGTGGCGGACAACAGGGTCATTACTGCGCAGAGGGCAGTGCGGTGAAACAGCAGCATGGGCGCATCCTTGCTGAATGAGGGCAGGGCCCCAAGGCTAGGATTTCAGCCGCATTGTTTCCTGCACAATCCGGTTAACGGGTTTTTCCAGCGCCATTACAGCCAGGTGCTGCATCGCAGCCTGACTGGCCCTTAGGCGGATTTCAGGCGAGTGCAAACGGGTATTTCACCCACGGCATACAGAGGCCGATTAAAGGACGCCTGCCATGGAGCTGACGACGCTTGCCGTTTTATTCCAGCCTGTTAGGCCCTGAACATGACCCCTGCCCCAACAATCTTCTGGCGATCGGCAACGCCTCACGTTAAGGCTTCGCGCGAGGAGCACGGCTTGCCGACGGTAGCGATCATGCGGCGCCACCGCCGACAAGCTGTGCTGCCACATGGGGTCAGGCTTTCTTCGCTTCTCTGTAAAGCTCACGGACCTTCGTGACGAGTTCGCTTCCCCCGTCCAGTGCGGTGTAGACAAGATTGATCTGAATATCCGACACCGCCGACTTCAACGACTCGGCACATTCAATGTCCGGGATTTCCAGTTGCCATTGCGAAATGGCGCCGGTCCCTTCGAAGGGCGAGTAGCGGCCGTCATGAAACATCAGCTCGTAGACCCATTCTCCCGGTGCAAACCCCAACCCGTCTTCGGACACCAGCGACGACAGTGCAATCTGCTGTTGCGCACGCAAGTTGCGCTTAATGCTGGCAGGCGGTTCTTTGCCTTCGCCGTAGTAATACTCCGCACCTTTCGCGTGAGGTTCGATCAACGTGGAGTTGCCGATCTGGGTCAGGATCGCTGACATCTCTTCCACCTTGCTGCCCTCTTTCAGGATGAATGACACCGAAACGTGCTTGAGCTGGCGCAGGTAGTGACCGGGATAGTTCTTGTCGAAATCCGTGGCTTTGAACTCGAACAGCAAAGGTTTATTCGTTGCCAGGCCGTTGAGGCCACTGGTCAAGCCTTTACTGGTCAGTAGTTTGGTGAGACTGAAGCTTTTCTTGATGGTCAACCGCCGCTCATTGGCTGACAGATAGGCGTTTTCCATCTCCTGCAGATCGACCAGCAGAGACTCGCCTGCCAACATGCCTTTGTAGGTATCGCTCCAAGCGCTGGTTTTGATAAAGGCATTACGTTTGTAATCGCCAATCTCGTAACGCCACGCTGCCTCCAGGCCCAAGCAAAGCGACAGTACCGCGTCGTAAGCTTTGCCATAGATCAGTTCTTGCCGGGCTACCAGCCAGTTGTAGATCGGGATGATGGTGAAGCCTGTGGTCATGGCGACGTACGCTTCGTCGAGATTTGCACGTTCTTGCTTGGCTTCTTCAAGGCTGATGGTCGCGGCGTTCAGTTCTATATCGACTTGCTCGATTTGTTGGGAGAGGGCTTTGATATCCCAATTCGCCTGCTCCATCTCGAATTGCCACTCGCTGGCGCGGCGTTCATAGCCCGCTTCCGCGATGAGCTGCCCCGCAGCAAAATCGGCAATGTTACTGGTGGTGAGCAGCGTGGACGCAGTTCTTGCCATTGGCTGCTCGGGTTTGTTGCCGCCAAAGGCCATGCCAAAAATGGTAGGCGTCATGGCGGCAGCAATACCTGCGGTGATCTCAAAAGGGACGGCAGCGGCTTGTGTCACCTTGGCAACGATGGACAGACCGGTAGCCGCTTCTTCCATGGGTGACTTTCCAACATCCAATAGCGCTTCAAAGCGTGCTTTGCGTGCCTCAGCGGCGCGAAGGCCCAGTTGCAATGTCTGTTTGTTCGCGAGCACCGCACTGATAGCCTCTTTGCCTAGCCGCAGCGCGAAATCGGACATTCTGATTTCCTGAGACTTCATCAAAACCGAAAATGTCGTGTTGAACTCGTCTTCCATCAGCTTCATGTAATGTCGGCCAAAGTCGAGTAGCTGTTGTACCGCCGCGCGAGTGGTTGGCAGGATCTGGCGAAAGCGATAGGCCGGGATGGGCGTGCGGCCGCTGTTGTAAGTGGTGGCAATGATGCTCAGGCCACCTCTGGCGGACGCGAATGGGTCTACTTCCTCGTCCCTCCAGCCCAGGTCAGGCAAAGCTTTACCGTCGATAGTCAAGCCGTGACGCAGTTGGTATAGGCGGCGCTCAAGGGTCTTGCGTGCGTCGAGCACGCGTTGATTGATAGGCGTAAAGAAGAGCGATTCGTCGATATCGGAGAGTTTGAGTGGGATCCACCTGGAGACCTCCGTGCGCTCAGGAAGAGGTCCGACCAATTTCAACGCCTGTTGATAGCAAAGCCAGGCGTGGTTAAGGCTGCTAAGCGTGAGCTGGCGGTAATAGTGATCGCCTTGGCGCTGCCAATTCTCGACCAGCCCCAGAAACACCGCTTGCCGGTAGTAGCGAGACAGAATGAATGCGCGCGCCGTGGGATCGACCGGCTTGTTCAGCTCGGACGTGAGTGTGCCCACCTCGGCCAATGGTCGCGTGTTCCAGTACGCGGGGCGCCCGTCATCGTCAGCTACCGCCCGATAAGGGTCGAACAGGTTGCGCAGGTACCAGCTTTCTGCGTCTTCGAACTGTTGTTGTTCGGTGAGGCGGGTGGCGATGAGTGCAGGGAGGTGCAGGAACAGTTCGCGGAAATAGATACCGTTGGCGCCGTGGAAGTCTACCGACGGGTTGGGAACGTTTTCATCGATAGTGGGTTCTTTCAGTTTTTGGGTGTCCCACGCTAGGGCGCGTTCGACACTCTGCGATGCCCGTGCAACGAGTTGCTTGCCGAACAGGGTGTTTAGGCGGATGCGTTTTGGGATATCAACTGAGCGGTCGTCTACTGACGTAAGGTCCAGGTATTGAGCCTGTTCGGTGTTGTTGAGTATGGCGACATTCCACGACTCGTCTGTCTTGCTACTTGAAATTTCATACGTGTAGTGGGTCTCATAAACTTTTATTTCATCTAAAATTATGTATGCCTGGAATTCGTACGTTCCTTCTTCTGTGTAGTCGTATAGTGTTGTTATGTGGGCAAGGTGACCCTCAGCGAGGGGCTCGAAATTTAGGTCGCTGGGAGATTTTATTTTAATCCCAAAAGCGCTCAAAGCATGTGTAAGAGGAGCGTCGTCGTATCGGTAGTGCGCTTCAATTTTTAATGTTTTCTTCGTGGTGAATGGCAGTTCTATTTTAAATGTCATCGCCTTTGAAGCAATGCTGTATAAAATAGCTTCGGTAACTTTTAATAATGAATTTTCAGCTTTTTCAAAAGTTGATTTTGTTATCGCATGAGATGCTTTTGCTGAATGATAGATTTCTGAATATTCATAGGCTTTTCCCGCATCATCAAAAGCCGCAGCGGCTGTTTTCAATTTTTCCTTTACGGTTTCGGACATGTTTTTTACATAGGCGGACACCGCAATGCTATTATTTAATGTTGGTGTCAGTGCTGTTGCGGCGCCTGAAAAATAAAGTTTGAAGTCTTTTCTTTCCTGGGGGGAAATGACCGTTGGGGCGAGTTCTATTTCTGAGGTTAAATGGGATAATTCACCGTATATAAGGTCATCTAATTTTTTGTGTTTGGGTGGTTTTAGTGCGGTGAGCGAGGTTGATGTGCCGTCGTAAATGTGTTGCACGAAACGTATGTCTTCATAGGTTTTTAATGTGACGTTGGTCAGTTTTTCAAGTGATTCTACGGGTAATTGCTTTCTGTTGATGAGTAATAGGTCTCTCATTTCAACAAAGTAGTCTTGATTGATGTTTCCTGGCCCTGCTGCAGGTTTGCTGCAATCGTGCAGGATGACAGTTAGCCACGGATCTTGCCGACGTTCATTCTCCGTATTGACGAAAACAATCAGACCGGGGATATACGATTCATCTTTCAAAAAATTATGTTCTTTGTTGCTCCGACGCTGACCGTCCTCGGTGCCATCCAGGCAGATCAGCTCGTTAGCTGTGCTCCAGAAACCATCGCTTTGCAAATACGTATACTGGACCGACAGTTTCTTGAATTGGGTAGGTGTCTGGCTCTTCCCGTCGTTGCTGGGCAAGCCAGTGGTACCACGCTCGACCCAGAACACGTAAGGACGCCCCGCAATGATCACGGGGCGGATGGCGTCGCAGGTATGCGTTACATTTTTACTGGAATCCTTTAAAACATTACCTTTGTCATCCTTCTGTACTTTCCCGTCCGCATCCATCTTGTCAAACTGCTCAATATATTGGCTTTGCGCAATGACGCCAGTTACTGTCAGATCGATCTTCTTCCACTCACTCCACGCCAGCGGACTCAGCCTTTGTTGATCGTCGCGCAGCCCCATGTCGACTGAGCGCCAATAGTACCCAGTGGGCGAGGCGTTGGTCTTGCCAATCAGGTGATACGTATCGTTGAGTGGATCGCGACCATCCAGGTAGCCACTGACAATTTGCAAATTGCTGAGCCGTTCGAACTTGGTGAGGTAGTTGCAAACGGCAGTTTCCAGTAACTCAGTGTCCAGCTTCCCTTGGTTGACCTCGACTTCAAGCTCCTGAAAAGCTTTGGTCTTTTTAGGGCGGTTGGCGTAATAGATCAGGTTTTCCGGGTGGTTAGTCTGCGCTCGCCAGACTTTCCAGGTGCCGTACTGATTCAGATACCGTTCCCAGTGCTGATTGGCGGTGGACGGCAGCTCAGCTGTTTCGTATCCGGGTTCGAGGTGCGAGAACAAACGGAAGAGATAATGCTGCAGGCTGGCGATGGCCTGTGTGACGTAAGTGGTTTCCATGGCTTTGAGGCTTGCGCTGACGTCTGTGAGGAAATAACTCGACAGGTCGTCGGCCGACGCTAGCGCAGCCTGACGATGGGTGTCTGTGGGCCTCCAGTACCCAAGAAGGTAATCAACGACCGCATCGCGCCAGTGCTCTTTTAGGCGAGGCTCGATGGCGGCTAACTCTTTTTCACCGCACGCGGCTTGCAAGAGTTGGGCGGTGGTTAGGAAATCGTCATAACTGGACTCTTCCCCCAGCCAAGAAAGATCAAGAAGCGATTGACAGGACAGACCACTGCGTTTGCATAGATCTTGTAGGCGCAATGCAAAGTGTATGTCACTTATATTCGAATAGGCTTGCTGCTGGTCATGCGCTACGTCTTCGAATGGGACGTATTTTTCCAACTTTATTTTTTTGCCTCGTTCTTTTCGATAAATTAGGCTCCACGTGCTCGGGATGGTCTCCGGCAAAAAGTCCTTAGTTTGTACTTTCAGTGGTGTGGCAAACTCCTTGATGAAACTTTTAAATTTTCTGTAAAGGCTGTCGCCATGAGGGTAGCTGCCACCGTCTTGTGAATATTTGTCAAGGACAACCCGCAGTCCTCCGCCGCTCACTTTTCTGTTGCAATAGTTCCAGTAACCTAAGTCATCACCGGTAAGTGAGCTTGCAAATTCCTCAAGGGATCCTTTCTCAAGCGGCTTCTCACTTTGCCTTGTGATCTTGGTATAGGGCGCTGCCAATAACGCCTCGCTCTCACTCCAGCCGATCATCGCGCCTAGCTGTTTAGCCGCTGTGCGTATGTCTTCGGGTTTATCACTGGATCGCAAGCGAGTCAGGTAGTTGAGTGCATTTTGTTCGTCGACCGCATTTTCGCTGCAGATACCTATCCAACGACGGTAGCCGGTGAGTTGATAGAGCAGTTGGAGGTTGATAATAGGTGTGTATTGGCCATACGTTGAGGCCTCGACATCAAATTGCGCGGGATGTGCCAACAATGCCTCAAGTCCAGCGGCGGTCAGTCCGGTCAGGCGAACGGTCAGCGTGAAACGGGCCATGTCTCGCCATAGTGCGAATGATTTCTCATTGGCCACTGTGGGCGTGAGTAAATCGCCAAGCAGATCAGTGGAGTCTTTCTTGATCCACTTCAGGAGTGGCAGCGCATACGCTGATGCCGATCCTGGATTGCCCAGCGCCTCACCGAATGCATTGCCGAACAAGGCTTTGGTAAGGTCTTCCTGTGCAACCCGCGCGTTGGTGAGTACTGAAGCCACTTCCCCGGCAGCGGTTGCTTCATCGGGAGCGGCGTTTTTCAGTTTGCCCCCGAGCAAGGTTTCCAACTCGGTTCTCAGGGTGGGCTCTTCGGGAAGGCCGGTTTTAACTAATCCCTTGTCGTCGACGTAGGCACTCAATAGCTTCAACCAGGCTTCGGTATCAGCCTTGAGGATTTGATTGCCGCTCAGCGCTTTTTTTATCTTGTCCTCTGTAAGGCAGGCCGAGGCAATGTCCGGAGGATTGTCGCCCAGGAATTTTGCCCGCGCACTTTCGATGGCAGCCAGGATCTCGGGCGTTTGTTGAGGAGGGCTAAGCAGCGCTAAAACGGCTGAAGGCTTCAGGCGGTTTTGGTCTAGCCACTGTTTGGTATTGGCCAACGCAATCAGCACATCCAGAATGTCTGCCTTGCCCGGCGCATCGTTGACCTGGGCTTTACCCGCCATGAGCTTCTGCACCTCGCCGTTGTCGAGCGCCAGAATCTCAATCAGGTTGGTGCCTTCAGACAGGCTCAAGCCCATCAGGCGAGGCAACCGACTGAGGCGATACAGCGAAGATATGAGCGGGAGGGATAATGTGAGCTTTCTGACGTCCGGACCCGGAAGGGCTTGCGTGAGGTACTTGCGGGTCTGCTGTTCGTTGGAACCCAGGGCTTTGCCGATGCGACTGATGAGCAGTGACGAATTTTCCCCTTCACTGTCGGTGCCTTCGTCCAGGTCGAATTCGCTGCCATCAAGGTTCAATGGGGAGTCGATTTTTGCCAGATCTCCGGCGCTCGGACCATCCAGTACGCGGTCCAGAAAGGGCGTTTGATCGCCTACTGCATACGGTGTTACCTCGTGAATCAGTGCGGCGAACTGTTCTGCAGTGACCGCGTACTTCTCGTTATAGTAGCGGAACACACCGATGGCCCGCACCGTGTTTGCGGTGAGGTGGAAGTCTTTCGTTTGACCTTCAGCTCTCAATGCGGACATGACCAGCAGGTCGGTATCAGAAAATGACAGGTTCAGTGCATGACGCAAGTGGATGATCTGGTGGATGCGTACGAAGTGCGCAGCCGTCGCCCCTTTGATGCCCAGCCTGATGCCGGCCTCGGCATAGGTATCTGCCAGTGTCACTGCCGGGGCGTTGCCGTTGTTGATGTAGGCCGCACCGAACACGCTGCCATCAATTACAGTCGCATCAGCTGGCATGTAGGCGGCTGATCGTTTGACGCTGGTCACACCCGATTCCGCGTTGTCGTCGACGCCCCGGATGGCCAACATGTCTGACACGTCTTCTGTTTTGAGCCCGGTTCTCTGGCAAAGAAATTCGACTTGGCTGAGTTTCAGGGCGACGGCGGCGTTATCTCCCGGCACGCCATAGCATTGGGTTAGCAAACCATCCGTGTCGACATTGCTATCGCTGAGCAGCAGCCCTTGCAGTGCCGGGCTGAAGCCTGTGGCGTTGCGCATGACTTGCCTGAGCTCTTCGGTGCGCAAGTTGCCGTCGCAAAAGTTGGGAAAGCTGTATTCCGATTGCTGTAAGAGATCGAACAGCGGAATTTTCTTTTGCTTCAATACCGTCAGGATTTGCTCCAGTGGGTAATGAAAAGGCAGACCGGCGCGGCAGACGGCTTCGCTGATAACTTCGGGCAACGGTTTCTCGGCGCCTGCGTGGCTTTTGGCTTGGCGGGTGAGCGCATTGATCGCCAGAGTCAGAGGCGCGATCTTGGTATTCAGGCTCTCTTGATTGAGCACCAATTCTGCGATGTCGGGGCGGCGTTGGGCGAGCGTGAAGCGTTTATCTGATGTGGAGGTGGCTTCCAGTTCCAGCGCCTGTTGATACAGGGCATACAGGTAAGCGATGGGACCATTGTTGGATTCCAGCGCATCCGGGGAGCACCGGTTGGCCAATTGCTCCGGAAACAGGCTGGCGTACGTGGCGGGTTGAGGGGTTGTATCGCTGGAGGTATTTGTATCGGCCATGATTGCGCTGTCCTTTGCGTAGAGGCGGGAAGCGTCATCCATGAACGGCAAGGCGTAACGCTCGATTAGCAAGCGATTTGCTGCGTGTCAGAAAAGGCTAGCAGCGGAAGGTCGGGACTAGGGCGCTACGGCTAGTTGAGTTCGCGATAGGGTTGATCGCCAATCGCTATATTGCATGGCCCCGCGCAGCACGGCTTGCCAGCGGTAGCGATCGTGCGCACGCCTCCGTCAGTGAGCCACGCTACTGCGGGGATCTCATGTCGCACAAAAAAGCCCCTGACGACTCGCATCGTCAGGGGCTTTCCATAAACAACCGCTGAGGGATTACAGACCAGCAGCAGCGCGCAGGGCGTCGGCGCGGTCGGTTTTTTCCCAAGTGAAGGTGGAGAAGGTGTCTTCACCCACGGTCTTGGTCTGCGGCGTGCGGCCAAAGTGGCCGTAGGCTGCGGTTTCCTGATACATCGGATGGAGCAAGTCGAGCATTTTGGTGATCGCGTATGGGCGCAGGTCAAAGTGCTCGCGGACCAGTTTGATGATCTTGTCATCGCTGATCTTGCCGGTGCCGAAGGTGTTCAGCGAGATCGAAGTTGGCTGAGCGACGCCGATGGCGTAGGAGACCTGAATCTCGCAACGCTCGGCCAGGCCAGCGGCAACGATGTTCTTGGCGACGTAACGACCGGCGTATGCCGCCGAACGGTCAACCTTGGACGGATCTTTGCCGGAGAACGCACCGCCGCCGTGGCGTGCCATGCCGCCGTAGCTGTCGACGATGATCTTGCGGCCGGTCAGGCCGCAGTCGCCCACTGGGCCGCCGATGATGAACTGCCCCGTTGGGTTGATGTGGAACTGGGTGTCCTTATGCAGCAGGTTGGCAGGCAACACGTTCTTGACGATCAGTTCCATCACGCCTTCACGCAGATCGGCATACGACACTTCAGGGTTGTGCTGGGTCGACAGTACGATCGCGTCGATGCCGACCACGATGCCGTTTTCGTAGCGGCAGGTGACTTGGGATTTGGCATCCGGACGCAACCACGGCAGCAGACCGGATTTGCGAGCCTCCGCCTGACGCTGCACCAGTTGGTGAGAGAACGCGATCGGTGCGGGCATCAGCTCGGCTGTTTCGTTGCTGGCATAGCCAAACATCAAACCTTGGTCGCCTGCACCCTGATCTTCGGGCTTGGCGCGGTCAACGCCCTGATTGATGTCCGGAGACTGCTTGCCGATGATGTTCATCACGCCGCAGGTCGCGCCGTCGAAGCCGACGTCGGAACTGGTGTAGCCGATGTCGCTGATCACGTCACGAACGATCTGCTCCAGGTCCACCCATGCGCTGGTGGTGACTTCGCCCGCTACGATGGCGACGCCCGTCTTGACCAGGGTTTCCACTGCAACGCGTGCGTGTTTGTCCTGAGCAATGATGGCGTCCAGCACCGCATCGGAGATCTGGTCGGCGATTTTGTCCGGGTGCCCTTCGGACACGGACTCGGAGGTGAAAAGGGAGTATTCGCTCATCTCGACGGTTTTCCTGAGTGTTACCGATGGTGAATGTCGCCAGCCGGCCGCTGAAAATGGCAAACCTGAATCTGGAAACCATTACGTAAGCCCACATACAGGCTTTCCCCGGGGACCAGCCCCGCAGCGATGGCCCAACGGGCCAGATCTTCTTGCTCGAATCCCAACCAGAGGTCGCCGCAGGCTTCCTTGGCCCAGCTCTGGTCGTGGCTGCACAACTCCGTCACCAACAGACTGCCGCCTGGTTGCAACAGGTTGGCCAGTTGCTTCAATGCGTCAGCTGGCGCTGCAAAGTGGTGAAGCACCATGTTCACGACAACGCAGTCGCTCGAAACATTCGCGATGGACAGCGCGTCAGCCAGTTTCAGCTCCACATTGTCCAGTGCCTTCTGTTCACAAAGCGTGCGCGCCAGATCGAGCATGGCCGGGCTGTTGTCCAGCCCCGTGACATGCCGGAAGCGTTGTGCGAGGTCAGGCAGAAAGCCGCCGTCCCCAGGACCGACTTCCACTGCGGTGGCATCGGCATCGAAACTCAGTTTGTCCAACAGCGACAGGAGGCTGTCGCGGTATTGGGCCAGTCCTGCGATCAGGTCCTGCTGAGCCCGGAATTTTTCGGCAGTGCGCGCGAAGAAGTCCTGACTGGCATTGGCGCGCTGGCGATGAACCAGGCCGATGCGAGCCCGTACGTCATCGGGCAGTGTCAAGTTGTCGGCCTCTTCCAGCAAAGCCGCGTGCAGCTTGCCGCCGACCTGGTCGATATGGGGCAGGGCACGACGGTAAAAGATCGCGTTGCCTTCGCGGCGAGTGGCTACCAGATCGGCCTGCGCCAGCACTTTCAAATGGTGGCTCATCCCCGATTGACCCATGGCGAAAATCTGCGCCAGCTCCAGCACGCCAAAGGAATCGTTGGAAAGGGCGCGTAATACATTCAGCCGCAACGGATCGCCAGCGGCCTTGCACAAGGCTGCCAGTTCGTCGCTTTGCTCATGAATGATGGTCGGCGCACTGAGATTCATAAGTCAGGCAGTCTAGTTATCCGCTGCACGAGCCGCAAGGCCAATATCAAAAAGTTTTGATATTGATCGGTTGCCGACGACTTTGGCGAGCCGGGGCCACGCCGTTCGGGGACAAAACCCTCGCGCACCGCAGAAATATCCTGCGCAACCGTGGAAAATCGCGTCAGAGCCTTTATCTGTCATTGCTCCGAAGCAATGCCTGAGGGAAAATGGCCGCCTTTTTCAGATCCACTCTTTCTGCCTCAGGAGATCAGCGATGCCAAGCCGTCGTGAGCGTGCCAATGCCATTCGTGCACTCAGCATGGATGCCGTGCAAAAGGCCAACAGCGGCCACCCAGGTGCCCCGATGGGCATGGCGGATATCGCTGAAGTCCTCTGGCGGGACTACCTGAAGCACAACCCGGCCAATCCGAAGTTCGCCGACCGTGACCGTTTCATTCTGTCCAACGGTCACGGTTCGATGCTGATCTATTCGCTGCTGCATCTGACCGGCTACGACCTGTCCATCGACGATCTGAAGAACTTCCGCCAGTTGCACAGCCGCACGCCGGGCCATCCTGAATATGGCTACACCCCTGGCGTCGAAACCACCACGGGCCCGTTGGGTCAGGGCTTCGCCAATGCCGTCGGTTTCGCTGTCGCGGAGAAGACGCTGGCCGCGCAATTCAACCGGCCGGGCCACAACATCGTCGACCACCACACCTACGTGTTCATGGGTGATGGCTGCATGATGGAAGGTATTTCCCACGAAGTCGCTTCGCTCGCAGGCACCCTGCGCCTGAACAAGCTGATCGCTTTCTACGACGATAACGGCATTTCCATCGACGGTGAGGTCGAGGGCTGGTTCACCGACGATACGCCGAAGCGTTTCGAGTCCTACGGTTGGCTGGTGATCCGCAATGTCGACGGCCACGACGCCGACGAAATCAAGACCGCCATCGACACCGCTCGCAAGAGCGACAAGCCGACGCTGATCTGCTGCAAGACCACCATCGGTTTCGGTTCGCCCAACAAGCAGGGCAAGGAAGAGTGCCACGGCGCGCCACTGGGCAACGACGAAATCGCCCTGACCCGTGCAGCGCTGAAATGGACACACGGCCCTTTCGAAATCCCTGCCGACATTTACAAGGAGTGGGACGCCAAGGAAAAAGGCCTGGCCGCCGAAGCCGAGTGGGACCAGCGCTTTGCAGCTTACTCCGCCGCTTTCCCTGAATTGGCAAATGAGCTGATTCGTCGCATGAGCGGTGAATTGCCTGCCGATTTCGCCGAGAAATCCGCTGCCTACGTCGCCGAGGTCAATGCCAAGGGCGAGACCATCGCCAGCCGCAAAGCCAGCCAGAACGCCCTCGGCGCCCTCGGCCCGCTCCTGCCGGAGCTGCTGGGCGGTTCGGCGGACCTCGCGGGCTCCAACCTGACCATCTGGAAAGGTTGCAAGAGCATCACCGGTGAAGACGCCAGCGGCAATTACCTGCACTACGGCGTACGCGAGTTCGGTATGGGCGCCATCATGAATGGCATCGCTCTGCACGGTGGTTTCGTGCCGTACGGCGCAACCTTCCTCATCTTCATGGAATACGCGCGCAATGCCGTGCGCATGGCATCGTTGATGAAACAGCGTGCGATCTATGTGTTCACCCATGACTCGATCGGTCTGGGCGAAGACGGCCCGACGCACCAGCCGATCGAACAATTGACCAGCCTGCGCACCACACCGAACATGGACACCTGGCGCCCAGCCGACGCGGTGGAGTCCGCGGTGGCATGGAAACACGCCATCGAGCGCGACGATGGTCCGTCGGCGTTGATTTTCTCTCGTCAGAACCTGCCGCATCAGACTCGTGATGCCCTGCAGTTGGAAAACATCAACCGCGGCGGTTACGTGCTGCGTGATTGCAATGGCGAGCCTGATCTCATCCTGATCGCCACGGGCTCGGAAGTCGGGCTGGCGGTCCAGGCATTCGACAAGCTGACCGCAGCCGGCAAGAACGTACGCGTGGTCTCGATGCCGTGCACCAGCGTCTTTGAAGCGCAGGACGTGCTGTACAAGCAATCGGTTCTGCCGCTCGAAGTCAGCGCGCGTATCGCGATCGAAGCGGCACACGCCGACTACTGGTACAAGTACGTTGGCCTGGAAGGCCGTGTGATTGGCATGACGACCTTCGGCGAGTCGGCGCCTGCGCCTGCCCTGTTCGAAGAGTTCGGCTTCACGCTGGAGAACGTCATCAACACTGCCGAAGAGCTGCTGGAAGACGAATAAGCCTGCGCTCCCCCTTGTGTAGGAGCGCGCTTGGCCTGGGCGCACCCGGACGATTGCGTCGTGTCATTCACCACAGGTGTTACAGACATGCCGCAATCGTCCGGGTGCGGCCCAGGCCAAGCACGCCCCTACAGGGATCTATGCAACGCCCGCATTTGCGAGAGTCCCCATGCCTCAACCACGTCCTTTCAAAGTTGCCCTCAATGGTTACGGTCGCATTGGTCGCTGCGTTCTGCGCGCGCTGTGCGAGCGCGGGGCGAACGCGGGTTTCGAGGTGGTGGCGATCAACGATCTGGCCGACATGGCCAGCCTCGAATACCTGACTCGCTTCGACTCAACCCATGGCCGGTTTCCCGGTAACGTGCGGGTCGAGGGTGATTTTCTGCACATCAACGATCATGTCATCAAAGTGTTCCGCAGCTCGACGCCGGAAGGTATCGACTGGAGCGCCCTGGGTGTGGATCTGGTGTTGGAGTGTTCCGGTGTGTACCACACACGGTCCGATGGCGACCGATTCCTCGCCGCCCGCGCGCCCCGAGTATTATTTTCCCAGCCGATGGCCAGCGAAGCGGATGTCGATGCCACCATCGTCTACGGCATCAATCAGCAAACGCTCACGGGCGAAGAACGGCTGGTGTCCGCGGCGTCCTGCACCACCAATTGCAGCGTGCCGTTGTTGGACCTGCTGAACCGAGAACTGGGCCTGGAATACGTGACCATCACCACGATTCACTCGGCCATGAACGACCAACCTGTGATTGACGCCTATCATCATGAGGACCTGCGTCGCACTCGCTCGGCCTTCCAGTCGATCATTCCGGTGTCCACCGGTCTGGCACGGGGGATCGAGCGGTTGCTTCCGGAACTTGCAGGCCGAATTCAGGCCAAAGCAGTTCGTGTGCCGACGGTGAACGTCTCATGCCTGGACATCACGCTGCAGGTTGCGCGTGACACGGACGCCGTAGAGATCAACCGGATTCTGCGCGAGGCTGCCACCACGGGCCCGCTCAGAGGCCTGCTGGCGTACACCGAATTGCCGCACGCCAGTTGTGATTTCAACCATGACCCTCATTCGGCCATCATCGATGCCAGTCAGACACGGGTCTCGGGCCCTCGGCTGGTGAACGTTCTGGCGTGGTTCGACAACGAATGGGGTTTTGCCAATCGAATGCTGGATGTCGCTGATCACTATCTGCGCAGTATCCATTAACAACAGTAATAAACAGGGAACGCCACATGACCGTGTTGAAGATGACCGACCTCGACCTGCAAGGTAAGCGCGTGCTGATTCGCGAAGACCTCAATGTCCCGGTCAAGGACGGTGTCGTCACCAGCGACGCACGCATTCTTGCTTCGCTGCCGACTATCAAACTGGCGCTGGAAAAGGGCGCTGCCGTCATGGTCTGCTCGCACCTGGGTCGCCCGACCGAGGGCGAATCCTCCGCTGAAAACAGCTTGAAACCGGTTGCCGACTACCTGAGCAAAGCACTGGGTCGTGAAGTTCCGCTGGTTGCTGATTACTTGGACGGCGTCGACGTCAAGGCGGGCGATATCGTGCTGTTCGAGAACGTACGCTTCAACAAAGGCGAAAAGAAAAACGCCGATGACCTGGCGCAGAAATACGCAGCCCTGTGCGACGTGTTCGTGATGGATGCGTTTGGCACCGCTCACCGCGCCGAGGGCTCAACTCATGGTGTGGCCAAATTCGCCAAGGTCGCTGCTGCTGGCCCGCTGCTGGCGGCCGAGCTGGAGGCCTTGGGCAAAGCGCTGGGCAACCCTGCCAAGCCGATGGCTGCGATCGTTGCGGGCTCCAAGGTGTCGACGAAGCTGGATGTCTTGAACAGCCTCAGCACCCTCTGCGACCAGTTGATCGTTGGCGGTGGTATCGCCAATACCTTCCTGGCCGCTGCCGGCCACAAGGTCGGCAAGTCGCTGTACGAGCCGGACCTGCTGGACACTGCCAAAGCGATCGCGGCCAAAGTCAGCGTGCCGCTGCCCGTCGACGTGGTGGTCGCCAAAGCGTTCGCTCAAGATGCCGAAGCGACCGTTAAAGCCATCGCCGACGTGGCCGACGACGACATGATTCTCGACATCGGCCCGAAAACCGCTGCGCAATTCGCCGATCTGCTCAAGTCCTCCAAGACGATCCTCTGGAATGGTCCAGTGGGTGTCTTCGAGTTCGACCAGTTCGGCAATGGCACCAAGGTTCTGGCCCAGGCCATTGCCGACAGCGAAGCGTTTTCCATCGCTGGTGGCGGCGATACATTGGCGGCCATCGACAAATACGGCGTGGCCGAAAAGATCTCCTACATCTCTACGGGTGGTGGTGCGTTCCTCGAATTCGTCGAGGGCAAGGTACTGCCTGCCGTGGAAGTTTTGGAACAACGCGCCAAGGCCTGAGCATCAGGCCAAGGTGAAGGGGAGTGACATGGTCAAGCCATTACCGCTATTAATCATGGCGGGTTTGCTCGTCGGCTGTTCAAGCAAGCCCGAAGCGCAGACGGCCTTGGACAGCGCGCCACTTCAGGTCAGTTGCTATCAGGCGGGCTGGCAGGCTGAAACCGTACCGATCGTGTACAAACGAGGCGGCCCCGAGGTCTGGGAAAAATACGAGTTCATGCCCGCTGTCGGTCCGGTAGCCTGTCGCTGAATCTGAACCGATGGCGAGCGTGAACATCAGAAACAGAATCGCCCCTGGCGATCGAACGAAGGCGAGTACGCCGTTTCGCAGGGGTTCGGGAGTGGTAATGAAAGGTTTGATTGCCCTTGCGACACTGGTGCTGCTGGGCGGTTGTGCCAGCATGAAGGCGTCTGAACCGGCGGCGTCGTGGACACATTGGGTCTGCGACAGCAAGGCCGAGGTTTACTGGCGCTACGCTGACGCCGCGAAGAAAGAGGTCGATGTTCGCCTCAACCAAAGCGAGCAAGTGTTCCGTCTGCAGGCCGCGCCCGGTGCTTCCGGAGCGCTTTACAGCAACGGTGTGCTGGCCTTTGACAACAAGGGCAGCGAAGGCCTGGTGTACTGGGACGCTACCAACGATTTGATCGGTCGCGGTTGCAAGGCGCCGTAAGGCGCCGGGTAATCCGACCGATGTAATACCGGGCGAGTCCGTAGGTTTTCCGCCCCTATAATTTGAATAGCCGCCGTTACGGCAGGCACACGCGATCAACGACCCTACCGGGAGAGAGACAGACAATGGCACTTATCAGCATGCGCCAGATGTTGGACCACGCCGCCGAATTCGGTTATGGCGTTCCTGCATTCAACGTGAACAACCTGGAACAGATGCGCGCCATTATGGAAGCGGCCGACAAGACCGATTCCCCGGTGATCGTTCAGGCTTCGGCCGGTGCGCGCAAATATGCAGGCGCACCGTTTCTGCGTCACCTGATCCTGGCTGCGATCGAAGAATTCCCTCATATCCCGGTGGTCATGCACCAGGACCACGGGACCAGCCCTGACATTTGCCAGCGCTCCATGCAACTGGGCTTCAGCTCGGTCATGATGGACGGCTCGCTCGGCACCGACGGCAAGACCCCAACCACTTACGAATACAACGTCGACGTCACTCAGCGCGTTGTCGCCATGGCCCACGCCTGCGGCGTGTCCGTCGAAGGTGAGCTGGGCGTTCTGGGTTCGTTGGAAACCGGTATGGCAGGCGAAGAAGATGGTGTCGGCGCCGAGGGCCAGTTGGACCACAGCCAGATGCTGACCGACCCCGAAGAAGCCGCCGACTTCGTGAAAAAAACCAACGTTGATGCCCTGGCCATCGCCATCGGCACCAGCCACGGCGCCTACAAGTTCACCAAGCCCCCCACCGGCGATATCCTGGCGATCGAACGCATCAAGGAAATCCACAAGCGCATTCCAAACACGCACTTGGTGATGCACGGTTCGTCGTCCGTTCCTCAGGAATGGCTGAAAATCATCAACGAATACGGCGGCGACATCAAAGAGACCTACGGCGTGCCGGTCGAGGAAATCGTTGAAGGCATCAAGCACGGTGTGCGCAAGGTCAATATCGACACCGACCTGCGTCTGGCCTCTACGGGCGCCATCCGCGAGTTCATGGCCAAGAACCCGAGCGAGTTCGACCCGCGTAAATACCTGGCCAAGACCGTATCGGCCATGCGCGATGTCTGTATTGCCCGTTACGAAGCGTTCGGCACCGCCGGCAATGCTTCAAAGATCAAACCCATCTCGCTGGAAAAGATGTTCGAACGCTATGCCAAAGGCGAACTGAACGCCAAGGTCAACTGATCGTTATTTGACCGGCATGAAAAAGCCCGCAGCGATGCGGGCTTTTTTTTGTTTGCACGATTGGACATCGTCCGCCGTCTGGACGCCGTGCTGTCGGAATTTGTAGGAGCGCACTTGCCCGCGATTCAAGCGCTTCGGTCCGTCAGGCAAACGGCGTCATCGTTCTTCGCGGGCAAGCGCGCTCCTACAGGTGGTTCAGGGTTTGGCGGGTAGGCCGATGGTGCGATTGATATAGGCCGGAACCGGTTGATCGTGCTGCGCTTCAACCAGTACTCGCAATGCCTCCAGCGACTGCTCGCTGAAGGGGGCCGACCTTGGCCCGGCAGCCAGATCCACATGGAGCAACATCTGATCGCTGGCGGCCAGCTCAGTATCGCCGCCGACTTTGTACAGGCTGTGGTAAAGCTGCACCCGCTTACTGTCATGGGCGACGATCTGGGTGCGGACCTCAACCTCCTCTCCGAGCTTCACCTCGTGCAGGTAGTTGATATGGGCTTCGAGCGTGAACAAAGAGTGACCACTGGCCGCGCGGTCATCGCTGGCCAGACCAATGCGGTCCATGAACGCGTCGGTGGCGAAGCTGAAGATCAGCAGATAGAACGCATCGCGTAGATGGCCGTTGTAGTCGACCCAATCCTGGATGATCGGGGTGTTGTAGGTGGTCAAAGCGGGCATAGTCGTTACCGGATTAAGTCTGTAGTCCGTGGATGGGCCGGGCGGGCCTTGTCGCGGGCAAGCGCGCTCCTACAGAGGATGGCGCTCTCCAGTAGGGGCGCGCTTGCCCGTGACAGCGTTGGTTCGAACAACGAGGTCGGGGATCAGTCCTCGAACGCCATACCGTGCTTCTCTTTGGTTTTCTTGACGGCTTCCAGCACCGCCAGCAGCGCGTCATCGCGGTAGCGCTCCAAGGCGGAAATGCTATGGCTGCCGAGTTGTTCACTGGTGCCGTCCACCACGTCGTCGATCAGTTTGTCAGTGAGCTCGGGCGCGGGCAGGTAGGTCCATGGCAATTGCAGTGCAGGCCCGAATTGCGACATGAAATGGCGCATACCGGCGTCGCCTCCAGCCAGGGTGTAGGTCAGGAACGTACCCATGAAGGACCAGCGCAGGCCGGCGCCGAAGCGGATGGCGTCGTCGATTTCGCCCGTTGTCGCCACGCCGTCGTTGACCAAATGCAGGGCTTCGCGCCAAAGCGCTTCCAACAGGCGGTCAGCGATGAAGCCTGGGACTTCCTTGCGCACATGCAGTGGGCGCATGCCTAGGGACTCATAGATTTTGATCGCGGCGTCTACCGCTTCTGGCGCCGTGCGCTGGCCGCCGACGACTTCGACCAATGGCAGCAGGTACACAGGGTTGAACGGATGGCCTACCACGCAGCGCTCAGGGTGCGTTGCGCTTTCGTAGAACTCCGATGGCAGCAGGCCTGACGTACTGGAACCGATGATTGCGTTGGGTTTGGCTGCCGCGCTGATCTTGCTGTGCAGATCCAGTTTGAGCTCGAGCCTTTCCGGGGCGCTTTCCTGGATGAAGTCAGCGTCGCGCACGCATTCTTCGATGGTCGCCACGAAGCGCAGCCGCTCCTGCGAAGCCCCTGGGGCCAAGCCTTTCTTCTCGAGGGCAGGCCAGGCATTAGCGACGCGCTTGCGCAATGCCGCCTCTGCACCGGGTGCTGGGTCCCATGCCACGACGTCAAGACCATGGGCCAGTGCGCGAGCGACCCAACCGCTGCCGATGACGCCGCTGCCCAGGGCTGCGAAGGTTTTGATGTTGGTGATGAAGGTCATAAAGGATCTCGAATTCGCAGAGGATTCGTAGGAGCGCGCTTGGTCTGGGCCGCACCCGGACGATCGCCGTCTGTCTGTGCCAGATGTTTCTCTGACACACCGCAATCGTCCGGGTGCGGCCCAGACAAAGCGCGCTCCTACAGGGAAGGTGTTGGATCTGGATCAGAAGCGTTTTTTGAGGCCCATCTTCACGCGGCCTTCCGCGGGCGTCATGACCCGCGCGCCCATGCGGCTGAGGATTTCGCTGGCGCGTTCGACCAGTGCGCCGTTGCTCGCCAGCACACCTTTATCCAGCCAGATGTTGTCTTCCAGGCCGACGCGCACGTTACCGCCCAGCAGAACGGCCTGTGCCGCCATCGGCATCTGCATGCGGCCGATCCCGAAACCGGCCCAGACCACGTCGGCGGGCAGGTTGTCGACCATCGCTTTCATGGTGGTGGTGTCAGCCGGAGCCCCCCATGGGATACCCAGGCACAGTTGGAAGAGGGGATTGTCCAGCAGGCCTTCTTTCATCATTTGCTTGGCGAACCACAGGTGCCCGGTATCGAAGATTTCCAGCTCGGCCTTGACGCCCAGCTCCTGGATGCGTTTGGCGCCGGCCCGCAATTGCGCGGGAGTGGAGACATAAATGGTGTCGCCATCGCCAAAGTTCAGCGTGCCGCAATCCAGGGTGCAGATTTCGGGCAGCAGCGCTTCAACGTGGGCCAGGCGCGTCAGTGGGCCAACCAGATCGGTCGCTGGACCAAAGTCGGTCGGACGCTCGCCCGGGCCGATTTCCAGATCGCCCCCCATACCAGCCGTCAGGTTGACGATGATATCGATGTCGGCCTCGCGAATGCGGTCCATGGTTTCGCGGTACAGCTCGACGTCGCGGCTGAATTTACCGGTTTGCGGGTCTCGCACATGGCAATGCACGACGGTGGCGCCGGCCTTGGCCGCCTCGACCGCCGCTTCGGCGATCTGTTTGGGTGTGATCGGGACCAGATGGCTTTTTCCGGTCGTGTCGCCAGCACCGGTGAGTGCGCAGGTGATGATGACGTCGTGATTCATGAGCGAGGTTCCTTGCAGGCCAGAGCGTGTGAGAGGCGGGTTTTCGTCACCCGCTTTTGAGGTGCAAAACTACGCAGCCCAAGGCCGCTCAAAACGCACAGCGGCGACAAGCTCTTGCACGGTAGCGACCTGTGTTATTGCTTGGCTGTTGGAACAGGTGTAGTGATGTGCCATCAAGCGCGCTCCTATGCGGTCGGCGGTGCTCTCAAGGACTTTTTCGACGATGCCCCAGGATTTCTACTTTCTGCTGATGCCCGGTTTCTCGATGATGGGGTTCGTGTCGGCCATCGAACCGTTGCGGGTGGCCAACAGGTTCGGTGGTGAGCTGTATCGTTGGCATGTGTTGAGCGTCGATGGCGGGCCGGTCATCGCCAGCAATGGCATGTCCGTGAACGCCGATGCCGCCCTGGAGCCGCTCAAGAAAGGCGCGACGCTGTGCGTGATGAGCAGCGTCGATCCATTGAAATCCTATTCCTCCACGCTGGAACACTGGCTGCGGCGGCTCGATCTGGAAGGCGTGGTCCTGGGCGCGATTGACACAGGCAGCTTCGTGTTGGCCGAAGCAGAGTTGCTGGCGGGTTACCGCTTGACCTTGCATTGGGAGGCGCTGAACGCCTTCAAGGAAACCTACCCCGGGTTGCAGGCCACTCAGGAATTGTTCGAAATCGATCGACGGCGCATCAGCTCAGCAGGCGGTACGGCGTCTATTGATCTGATGCTCGACTTGATCGGTCAGGCCCATGGCCCTGATCTGGCGATCAAGGTGTCTGAGCAGTTCGTGCTGGGTCGAATCCGCCAGCGCAAGGACCACCAGCGCATGCAGATCGCGACCCGCTATGGCATCAACAACAAGAAGCTGGTTCAAGTGATCGGCATGATGGAGCAGCACACCGAGCCGCCCTTGAACACGCTCGAGCTGGCGGAGGGCATTCAAGTGACGCGTCGCCAGTTGGAACGACTGTTTCGTTTGCACCTGAATGACACGCCGAGCAATTTCTACCTTGGGCTACGCCTGGAAAAAGCCCGGCAATTGCTGCGCCAGAGTGAGATGAGCGTACTGGAAGTCAGCATTGCTTGCGGGTTCGAGTCGCCGTCGTATTTCACGCGCAGTTACAAGGCGCGCCATGGGGTGTGCCCGCGGGAGGATCGTGGACGAGTCGTGCGTGAGTCCAAGGTCGTTTGACGCCCGATTAGGGTGAATTACACCTCCGACCATAAATTATGGTTGTGACAATAATCGGGTATACAACATGGCAAAGCGTATCGGCTTTGTATTCAGGCGCGAAGGTCTCGCGCTCACCATCGCGCGAGGTTTGATGGGTTAAGGCCTGCATGATTACTCATCGGGACTTTTCCTGGCAGCGCCTCGGCGTACCGGCAAAAGCACAAGCTCAGTGAGTCCTGCCTGATGAGGGTGAATGAATTCACTCTCGCAGCACGGGTGCACTATTTCACGCCCTTCATCAACGCTGTGCACGCCGCCTTGTACGCCTCATGCTGATATTTGTTCAACGCCGCTGGCAGTTCGAAATTGTGTTTTTTCATCTGCGCATTGATGGTCTGGGATGACAGCAGCACCACCTCGCAGGCATCCAGCAATTGAAAGACGGTCTCGATCTTGAACGTGGTCGGGCCGCCGGCGAACTCACCTTTCTTGCTGCGTTTCTTGATGGCGAGGTGGGTGATGGCGTTTTCGTGGACAAAGGTCGCTATTTGGCGGGCAAAGGCTTTGACGTTGGCCGCTTCGTCATCGTCTTCGAGGGCGATCTTTTTGGTTGCCAGCGGCAGGTGTTCGGGCGCGCCGGACGTGCGAGTGGCGACAGCGAAAATGGCTTCGCTGCCTTTGATTTCTACGCCGCAGATGTTCATGTGCTGACCTTGAGCCTTGAAAAGCGTCAGGGTAACCCATTCGGGGGTCACTCAGACTGCGCGATACTTTCCAAGTACTCCGAACGTTCGTCGCTCATGCGCGCCAGGCAGTCGTTCTGGCCAATGTTGAATTCCTTGGTGCCCGGCTTGGCAGGGAACACTTCCACGGCGCAATCGGCGTCGCGCAGTTTTTTCCAGGCATCCTGGGCGGTCTTCAGTTTGGCGGCGAATTCATCAGCCTGGGTCTTGTTGGCGCCGAACTGCACATTCACCCGCTCCAGCAGATTCTGGAAATTCTCATCCAGCAATTTGACGGCGGTGTCGCGGCTGTACACCGAGCATTCCAGAGTCTGTTTATCTTCATCCACGCCATCGCAGGGCGTTGCGTCAGGGTTGCTCGCTGCGTGTGCACCTGTCGCGAATAGAGCCAGAGCCAGAAAAGTCGTCTTCATTGGGGCTTCCCGATTCATTGATGCGCAAGATTCTCGCCCAAGCGCGCGGCAAAGAACAGTTAACAAACGCAGGCCGCAGGCATATGCGGTTGCCCTCTGTCGCTTCTTGACGCTTTCGGCAATTCCCCTGTCGTTTTTGCACCCGGCTCGTCCGACCCGCAGGCATATGCTGGCCCCAAAGCGCCGACAGACGATTCGGTGCGTGATTAACTTAAAGGGGACAGCCTGATGAGCCCAGCCGAATTACACGCCGACAGCATCGTTATTGACGGGCTGATCATCGCCAAGTGGAACCGTGAGCTGTTCGAAGACATGCGTAAAGGCGGCCTGACCATGGCCAACTGCACGGTTTCGGTGTGGGAGGGCTTTCAGCAGACCGTCAACAGCATTGCGTCCAGCCAGAAGCTGATCCGGGAGAACAGCGACCTGGTGATCCAGGTGCGCAACACCGCCGACATCCGCAAGGCAAAGGAGTTGGGCAAGACCGGCATCCTGTTCGGCTTCCAGAACGCCCATGCGTTCGAGGATCAGATCGGCTATGTTGAGATCTTCAAGCAGTTGGGCGTGGGCATCGTGCAGATGTGCTACAACACCCAGAATCTGGTCGGCACCGGTTGCTATGAGCGCGACGGTGGCCTGTCGGGCTTCGGCCGTGAAATCGTCGCGGAAATGAACCGCGTTGGCATCATGTGCGACCTGTCCCACGTCGGTTCCAAGACCTCCGAAGAGGTCATCCTCGAATCGAAGAAGCCAGTGACCTATTCCCACTGCCTGCCTTCAGGCTTGAAAGAACACCCTCGCAACAAGTCAGACGCTGAGCTCAAGTTCATCGCCGACCACGGCGGCTTCGTCGGCGTGACCATGTTCGCGCCGTTCCTGGCCAAAGGCATCGATTCGACCATCGACGACTACGCCGAAGCCATCGAATACGTGATGAACATCGTCGGCGAAGACGCCATCGGCATCGGCACCGACTTTACCCAGGGGCACGGCCAGGAGTTCTTCGAGTACCTGACCCACGACAAGGGCTACGCCCGTCGCCTCACCAACTTCGGCAAGATCATCAACCCGCTGGGCATCCGCACCGTCGGCGAATTCCCGAACCTGACCGAAACCCTGCTCAAACGCGGCCATTCGGAGCGCGTTCTGCGCAAGATCATGGGCGAGAACTGGGTGAGGGTTCTGGGCGACGTCTGGGGCGAATGAGGTAGGCCGCCCAGCGCCTACTGCGCGGGCCAATAGCTGCGTCAGGGCCTCGCGAAAGGTTCGCCGTACATGCGTACAGCCTCACCTTTCGCTCCGGTCCTTCCTTGCTCTTGACCTTGCTCGCTAAGGCGCTGAAACCACCGGCGAACATCTTTAAAAGCAAAGCAACGTGCTTTGTTTTCAACCAAATAAATTTTCTGGAGTTAAGTTTCCATGGCCAAGATCGCCCCGCAATTGCCCATCGAAGTCGACAGCGAGACCGGTGTCTGGACCACCGATGCCCTGCCGATGCTGTACGTGCCACGTCACTTCTTCGTGAACAACCACATGGGCATCGAGGAAGTATTGGGCGCCGACGCCTATGCCGAGATCCTCTACAAGGCCGGTTACAAGTCCGCTTGGCACTGGTGCGAGAAAGAGGCCGAATGCCATGGCATCGAAGGCGTCGCGGTGTTCGAGCACTACATGAACCGTCTGTCCCAACGTGGCTGGGGCCTGTTCAAGATTCAGGATATCGACCTGGACAAGGGCACTTGCAGCGTCAAGCTCGAGCACTCGGCCTTCGTGTACGTCTACGGCAAGGTCGGTCGCAAGGTCGACTACATGTTCACCGGCTGGTTCGCAGGCGCCATGGACCAGATTCTCGCTGCCAAAGGCAGCTCCGTTCGCACTGTAGCCGAACAGGTGTACGGCGGATCGGAAGAGGGCCACGAAGATGGCCTGTTCGTCGTAAAACCGTTGTAAGCCGAGGACCGTGAGATGGCTTTCGAAGCAATGTTTCAGCCGATCCAGATCGGCAAACTGACAATCCGCAACCGCGTTCTCAGTACTGCGCACGCCGAGGTTTATGCCACAGACGGGGGCATGACCACCGACCGGTATGTGAAGTACTACGAGGAGAAAGCCAAAGGCGGTATTGGTCTGGCCATCTGCGGCGGTTCGTCGAGCGTTGCCATCGACAGCCCGCAGGGCTGGTGGAAGTCGGTCAACCTGGCAACCGACAAAATCATCCCGCATTTCCAGAATCTGGCCGACGCCATGCACAAGCACGGCGCCAAGATCATGATCCAGATTACCCACATGGGCCGTCGTTCCCGCTGGGACGGCGACCATTGGCCGACGCTGATGTCGCCCTCGGGCATCCGTGAACCGGTGCACCGCGCGACCTGTAAAACCATCGAGCCGGAAGAAATCTGGCGCGTGATCGGCAACTACGCCAGCGCGGCTGCCCGTGCCAAGGCCGGCGGCCTGGACGGTGTTGAGCTGTCGGCGGTGCACCAGCACATGATCGACCAGTTCTGGAGCCCGCGGGTCAACAAGCGGACCGACGAATGGGGCGGCAGTTTCGAAAACCGCATGCGTTTCGGTCTGGAAGTGATCAAGGCCGTGCGCAAGGAAGTGGGCCCCGATTTCTGCGTAGGCCTGCGCATCTGCGGTGACGAATTCCACCCGGACGGTCTCAGCCATGAAGACATGAAAGAGATCGCCAAGTACTACGACCAGACCGGCATGATCGACTTCATCGGTGTGGTGGGCTCGGGTTGCGACACGCACAACACCCTGGCCAACGTGATTCCGAACATGAGTTATCCACCGGAGCCGTTTCTGCACCTGGCGGCCGGTATCAAAGAGGTGGTCAAGGCCCCGGTTCTGCACGCACAGAACATCAAGGACCCGAACCAGGCTACGCGCATTCTGGAAGGCGGCTACGTGGACATGGTCGGCATGACCCGCGCGCACATTGCCGACCCGCACCTGATCACCAAGATCAAGATGGGCCAGGTCGACCAGATTCGTCAGTGCGTGGGTGCCAACTACTGCATCGACCGACAGTACCAAGGCCTGGACGTGCTGTGCATCCAGAACGCCGCGACCTCCCGCGAGTACATGGGCCTGCCGCACATCATCGAGAAAACCACTGGCGTGAAACGCAAAGTGGTGATCGTCGGTGCCGGTCCTGCGGGAATGGAAGCAGCGCGGGTGTCCGCGGAACGCGGCCATGACGTCACCCTGTTCGAAAAAAAGGACGTGATTGGCGGGCAGATCGTCACGGCGTCGAAAGCGCCGCAGCGCGATCAGATCGCCGGTATCACCCGCTGGTACCAACTGGAGCTGGCGCGGCTGAAGGTCGATCTTCGCCTGGGCACGGCGGCGGATATTCCGACCATCATGGACTTGCGTCCTGACGTCGTGGTGTTGGCCGTCGGTGGTCATCCGTTCCTGGAACAGAATGAGCACTGGGGTGCGGCCGAGGGGTTGGTGGTCAGCAGTTGGGACGTGCTCGACGGCAAAGTTGCCCCCGGCAAGAACGTGCTGGTGTACGACACCATCTGCGAATTCACCGGGATGTCGGTGGCTGACTTCATAGCGGACAAGGGCAGCCAGGTCGAGATCGTTACCGATGACATCAAGCCGGGCGTCGCCATCGGCGGTACCTCGTTCCCGACTTACTACCGCAGCATGTACCCGAAAGAAGTGATCATGACGGGGGACATGATGCTGGAAAAAGTCTATCGCGAAGGCGATAAGGTCGTGGCCGTGTTGGAGAACGAATACACCGGCGCCAAAGAGGAGCGGGTGGTCGATCAGGTGGTCATCGAAAACGGCGTGCGCCCTGACGAAGAGCTGTATTACGGCCTCAAGGAAGGCTCGCGCAACAAGGGCCAGATCGACATCGAAGCCTTGTTCGCGATCCAGCCACAGCCCTCGTTGAGCCAACCGGGTGAAGGCTACCTGCTGTTCCGTATCGGTGATTGCGTGGCGCAGCGTAATACCCACGCTGCCATTTATGACGCACTGCGACTCTGCAAAGACTTTTGATGGTGAACCTGTAGGAGCCATCATGTTAAATACCCTTCTTCCCATCCTGCTGTTCGCCGCCTTGGGTCTTGCGATCCTCGGTGCTCTGCGGCGGGTGGCCCTATGGCGCAACGGGCGTGCGGCCAAGGTCGATCTGATCGGCGGCCTGCTGGCCATGCCCAAACGCTACATGGTCGATTTGCACCATGTGGTCGCGCGGGATAAATACATCGCCAACACCCACGTCGCGACGGCGGGCGGAGCGGTGGCCTCTATCGCACTGGCGATCCTGGTTCACGGTTTCGGCCTGCATAACCGCATCCTCGGTTATGCGCTGCTGTTGATGACCGCCGTGATGTTCGTCGGCGCGCTCTTCGTTTACAAACGTCGACTCAACCCGCCCGCCCGCCTGTCGAAAGGCCCCTGGATGCGCCTGCCGAAAAGCCTGTTGGCTTTTTCCGGTTCGTTCTTTCTGGTGACCTTGCCCGTTGCAGGCATCCTTCCGGAAAACTTCGGTGGCTGGCTACTGGCAATCATTCTTGGGATTGGCGTGTTGTGGGGTGTTTCCGAGCTGTTCTTCGGAATGACCTGGGGCGGACCGATGAAACACGCCTTCGCCGGCGCTCTTCATCTGGCTTGGCACCGCCGCGCCGAGCGCTTTGGCGGCGGCCGTTCCACGGGCCTCAAACCGCTGGATCTGGCAGACCCGAGCGCTCCTTTGGGCGTGGAAAAACCCAAGGACTTCACCTGGAATCAGTTGCTGGGCTTCGACGCCTGTGTGCAATGCGGTAAGTGCGAAGCGGCATGCCCGGCGTTTGCTGCAGGCCAACCGCTGAACCCGAAAAAACTGATTCAGGACATGGTCGTCGGACTGGCAGGTGGCACTGACGCGAAATTTGCCGGTAGCCCTTACCCAGGCAAGCCTGTGGGCGAGCATGGCGGCAATCCTCATCAACCCATCGTCAACGGGCTGGTCGATGCCGAAACGCTGTGGTCATGCACCACCTGCCGTGCCTGTGTCGAAGAGTGCCCGATGATGATCGAGCACGTGGACGCCATCGTCGACATGCGTCGTCACCTGACCCTTGAGAAAGGCGCGACGCCGAACAAGGGCGCCGAAGTGCTGGAAAACCTTATCGCCACGGATAACCCGGGCGGCTTTGCGCCGGGCGGGCGTTTGAACTGGGCGGCTGATCTGAACCTCAACTTGATGAGCGACAAGAAGAGCACCGACGTGCTGTTCTGGGTGGGTGACGGTGCGTTCGACATGCGCAACCAACGCACCCTGCGCGCGTTCGTCAAAGTACTGAAAGCCGCCAAAGTCGACTTCGCCGTATTGGGCCTGGAAGAGCGCGACAGCGGCGACGTGGCACGTCGTCTGGGCGATGAAGCCACTTTCCAGATGCTTGCCAAACGCAACATTCAAACGCTGTCCAAATACACCTTCAACCGTATCGTCACCTGCGACCCGCACAGCTTCCATGTGCTGAAAAACGAATACGGCGCTTTCGACGGCAACTACCTCGTGCAGCACCACAGCACTTACATGTCGGAACTGATCGGTGACGGTGCGCTAAGCCTTGGTCAGCACAAAGGCTCCAGCGTGACCTACCACGACCCGTGCTATCTGGGCCGCTATAACGGCGAGTACGAGGCACCGCGTCAGGTACTCAAGGCGTTGGGCATTGAGGTCAAGGAAATGCAGCGCTCTGGTTTCCGCTCTCGCTGCTGCGGTGGCGGTGGCGGTGCGCCGATCACCGACATTCCGGGCAAACAACGTATCCCTGACATGCGCATGGAAGACATCCGCGAAACCGGCGCCGAGCTAGTGGCCGTGGGTTGTCCACAATGCACGGCGATGCTGGAAGGCGTGGTCGAGCCAAGACCGATGATCAAGGACCTCGCCGAACTGGTCGCCGATGCGTTGGTAGAAGATGCAGCGCCGACCAAACCGGCACCCGTCAAACGTGAACCTGCGGAGGCGCACTGATGAGTGACATTATCCGCCGTGACCCTCGAGCCGAGTGGATCGCCCGCAACCGGCTTCATCCTTTGCACGCTGCGATGCAGCCCGCGCAAAGCAGTTGGATGGGGCCGAATGGCATCATTCGCAAGAATGTGCACGGCATTGGGTTCATCGGGCCCAACGGCATCAAGCGCATCGACCGCAGTGGCGCCCAACAAGGTGGCACCACCAAGCGCTCAGCGTCGGTTGAAGTACAACTGCCGCTTCATCACATCGCCGAGCCTGCCTTCTATATCGCCGTCGTGCCGGACATGGTCGGGGGCCGCCTGAGCAGCCACGACCGCGATCTGTTGGGCCTGGCTCACGGACTGGCAGGGAACGCTGGCGCAGTGCTGGCAGTGGTCTTTGGCGAGCATAAAGAAAACGCGTTCGACACGGCAGGCGTTGACCGGCTGCTGGTGCTGGACGGTGTTGAATTCGCCGGTTATGCACCCGAGCAACGCGTCCAGGGCTTACGCGCTGTGGATAACCAGTTCGATCCACGTCACTGGTTGCTGCCTGACAGTCGCACCGGTGGTGGCGAGTTGGGGCGTCGGTTCGCTGCCAGCTTGGGCGAACGCCCGGCGACGCGTGTCTGGCAGGTCAAGGACGAACAAGCTACAGGTCGCGCAGGTGCAGGGCGTGAAGACATCGCCCGTCCGGTTTCACGCCTGATTCTGGCCGCTGCCGAGTGCGCCGATCCGGTCAGCGAAACCCGCCATGAAGTGATACCGGTTGAGTTGTCCACAACCATCGCCCGCAGCCTGCCTCGCATCGAGGACCTTGGGGCCGTGGCGGTCGATCCGGCACTTATCCCCATGGCCGAAGCGGAGTTCATTTTCTCTGGCGGCAATGGGGTCAAAGACTGGGACCTGTTTCACCGTACGGCCGCGGCTCTCGGTGCCACCGAAGGCGCCTCCCGCGTGGCGGTGGACGATGGCTTCATGACCCGTGACCGTCAGGTCGGTGCGTCCGGCACCTGGGTCACGGCCCGGGTCTATGTGGCGGTCGGTATCTCGGGGGCGATCCAGCACCTGCAAGGCATCGGTGCTTGCGACAAAGTGGTGGCCATCAACCTCGATCCCACCTGCGACATGATCAAGCGTGCCGACTTGTCAGTGATCGGCGAAAGCGCTGAGATTCTCAACGCGCTGATTGAGGCGATCGAGGCCTACCGTAATGAGGCGAAACGCGATGCAGCCTGAAAATAACCTCTCTGTGGATAAAAGCTCCTTCCACGCGATCAGCCTCGTTTCCATCGGCGCGCACCCGACCTCGGGTCGTCCCCGCCGCGCCGAGCAAGATGCACGAGCCGTCGAGTTGGGGCTCAGATTGGCTGGGGATAACTTGCACGTCCTCCACGCGGGTAACGCCGACGAGCCAGCGTTGCGTGCCTACCTCGGTATGGGTTTGAAAGAGCTGCATGTGCTCGACCAGCCCCAAGGCGCCGACGCACTGCCAGGCTTGGCCGACTACATCCGCGAATCCGGCGTTCAACTGGTGCTCGCGGGCACTCAGGCCGAAACCGGAGAAGGCTCAGGCATGTTGCCTTACTTGTTGGCCGAAAAACTCGGCTGGCCGCTGGTTGTGGGCCTGGCTGAAGTGGAGTCCATCAGCAACGGCTCCGCCCAAGTGCTGCAAGCCTTGCCACGCGGCCAACGCCGCCGCCTCAAGGTACGTCTGCCGTTTCTCGCCACTGTGGATAACGCCGCGCCCAAGCCTCGCCAGAGCGCTTTTGGCCCGGCGCAGCGCGGAACGTTGGATGTGGGACAGATCGAAGTCACCATCGACGAGTTATTCACAGGCGCCGAACTCACCCCGGCCAAACCGCGTCCGAAGCGCCTGAAAGTCATCAAGGCGAAAAGTGGGGCGGATCGAATGAAGGCTGCGACGGCGAAGGCCAGTGGTGGCGGTGGGCAGGTGCTCAAGGGCGTGAGTCCACAGGAAGGCGCTGCGGCGATTTTGAAACTGTTGGTGGAGGAGGGGGTGGTTCGTTAAGCGCTTCTTCATCAAGCGTGAAGGCGCCCCTGCTTCCTGTGGCGCCGTTGAATGCTCTTAGTCTGAGTTCGAAGGTGGCGAGTTTAGAGCCCCTGGAGAAACGACGTTGTCGGACGATTCTCATCCGTCAGCTCTATCGCCTGTCCACATACCCCCAATCTTTGTTGATCTGCCTGTGGATAAGCTGTTCGGCCATCGCCGAACACCTTACTATCCGGGGGCTACAGGCCTTTGTTTAAAAAGTGACCAAGCTATCCCACGGTTTTCGAAGGCTTTTTCGCTACCACCACCGTGAGTGGTCATAGGTATTTGCCCACAATGTCTGTGAGCGCCTGTGTGTATAAGTTGTTCGCCACCTTCTACAAGGCCCATAGCGAGCGGCTTCCAGAGATTTGATCACTATTTAACCGATCCGGTATTTTTTGGGCGAACTGGAATTTATTCCTGCTGCGTACGAATTTTTTCCACAACCTTAGGCAAGAACCTTTGAGTTGCGCACAATCTCTGTTGGCGGCTCTGTGGATAAGGTGTTTGCGGTCTGCTTCAGCCCTTATATGACGAGGCCTACAGAGAGTTGGTTAAAATATGATCAAGGGTTTTTGATTCACGTCGGGGGTGAATAAGTCTTGGCTTTGTCCGGCTTTTACATGGGATCGGATCGAGTTTCCCACCATAGCTGTGGCCTGAGCTGTGCATAAGTTATGTCTGCACGCCAAGGAGAGGCATCCGCAGGGATGTGAATGAAGATTGAGCGTTTTTTGATCAAGGTCTAGGTGCCGCTCCAAAACGCATCGCGGGCAAGCGCGCTTCCACAGTGGACTCGCCCACCTGTAGGAGCGCGCTTGCCCGCGATGACGTCGGTACAAGCGCGATCGATTTGAAGCCTTACTCGTGGTTAACCGCCACACCCTTCAAATACGGCGCAGGCTCGGCTCCCATGTTCTCCAGCAGTTTGGCGCTGTACCAGTCGATGAAATTGACCACGCCGAATTCATAGGTCTTCGAGTACGGGCCAGGCTGGTAGGCAATGGAGTTGATGCCCCGCTGGTTTTCTTCGGCCAGCAGACGGTCTTGGTCGTTGGTGGCGTCCCAGACTTCGCGCAAGCGCGCGATGTCGTAGTCCACGCCTTCGACGGCGTCCTTGTGCACCAGCCATTTGGTGGTGACCATGGTCTCTTGGGCGCTGATTGGCCAGACGGTGAACACGATGACGTGGTCGCCCATGCAGTGGTTCCAAGAGTGCGGCAGGTGCAGGATGCGCATCGAGCCCAAGTCCGGGTTCTGGATGCGGCCCATGAGTTTCTTGCTGCCTTGCTTGCCGTCCATGGTCATGGAAACGGTGCCTTTGAGCAGTGGCATGCGCACGATGCGGTTACGCAGGCCGAAACTCTTGTGCAGGTAAGGGATTTTCTCGGCTTCCCACGCGGCGGCGGATTCGGCCACATGGTCCTTGAATTTCTGGTCGGCGCGCGGATCGTTGGTGTCGTCCCACTCCAACAGCGTGTTCAGCAGTTCAGGGTGCGAGCCGCTGCAGTGGTAGCACTCGCGGTTGTTTTCGATCACCAGCTTCCAGTTGGCTTTTTCCATCAAGGTGGTTTGCACCGCCACCTTGGTGTTTTCCATGTCGTACGGTTCCATGTAGTGATTGAGCGTCTGCAGGAACTCGTCGATGGCTGGCGGGTTTTCCGCGAGGCTGATGAAGATGTAGCCGCCAGAAACCTTGCAGTGCACCGGCTTGAGGCTGAAGTCCTTCATGTCGAAGTCGGCGCCCATTTCGGTACCCGCGTACAGCAGACGACCGTCGAGCTCGTAGGTCCACTGGTGGTATGGGCACACCAGTTTGGCGACCTTGCCTTTTTCTTTGGTGCACAGGCGCGAGCCGCGGTGGCGGCACACGTTGTGGAACGCGTTGATCGAGCCGTCCGGCTTGCGAACGACGAGGATCGGGTTCTTGCCAACTTGCAGGGTCAGGAAGTTGCCCTTGGCCGGGATTTCGCTGGTCATGCCCGCGATCAGCCATTCCTTCTGGAAGATTTCCTGCATGTCGATTTCAAACAGGCGGTCATCGTTGTAGAAAGGCTGTGGCAGCGAGTAGGTGCGCTCGCGGGTCTGAAGCATCTCGGCGGTTGCCTTGCGTGCAGGTTCCAGCGGATCGCCCAGGCTCAGCGTTGCGGTGACGTCCATCGTTCAAGTCCTCAGACCGCGCTTTCAGCGATCTAGAAATGTGGCTAATACGGTTGTGTTGTGTTGCTGGCACGCGAGGCGACCTTCACGCTGTCGCTCATGTTTATGGGTGTAAATAATGTGTCTCGATTTAGCCGCGAGTGTGGAGCCGGGCGCGACGTGAACCTTATCCATGGGCGACATGGCCGAATCCGTTTCCGACTACGTAAGCCCTATAGATCGGGGCTGGTCGCCATAAGTATGTGAATGTCGCTGATAGGTAAATAGGCGTCCTGTGCGTTACGCAGAATCGCCACCATAAGAGGCCGACAGGCGGCCGTGGAGAGTAAACATGTCCCAGAGTTTCCTAAATCCGGTCAACACCCAGACCTGGGCCAATGGCCGTCACGTGGTGCGGGTCGTCAAAGTGATCCAGGAAACCTGGGACGTTCGCACCTTCTGCTTCATGGCTGACCAGCCGATCCTGTTTTTCTTCAAGCCGGGCCAATTCGTCACCCTGGAGCTGGAAATCGAAGGCGTGCCGGTCATGCGCTCCTACACCATTTCCAGCTCGCCATCGGTGCCGTACAGCTTTTCGGTCACCATCAAGCGTGTACCAGGCGGCAAGGTCTCCAACTGGCTGCACGACAACCTGCACGAAGGCCAGGAGCTGGCGGTGCATGGGCCGGTCGGGCTGTTCAATGCCATCGACTTCCCGAATCCGAAAATTCTTTACCTGAGCGGCGGCGTCGGGATCACGCCCGTCATGTCGATGGCCCGCTGGTACTACGACACCAACGCAAACGTCGACATGGTTTTCGTGCACAGCTCCCGCTCGCCCAAGGACATCATCTATCACCGCGAGCTCGAGCAGATGGCGTCGCGGATCAACAACTTCTCACTGCACATCGTCTGTGAGAAACACGGGCTGGGTGAGCCGTGGGCCGGCTACCGCGGCTACCTCAATCAGAAAATGCTGGAATTGATGGCGCCCGACTTCATGGACCGTGAAGTCTTCTGCTGCGGCCCCACACCCTATATGAACGCCGTGAAGCGCCTGCTTGAGGCCAACGGCTTCAACATGGCCCAGTATCACGAGGAGTCTTTTGGTGCGACTCCGCCAGAAGCCCGTGCTGACGCCGTCGAACATGCGGAGCAAGCGGCCGAAGCGCCGGAAGTCGATGTGGCGGAATTGCATCAGGTGGAGTTCACCGACACCGGCAAGAGTATCCGCGTCGCACCGGGCGAAACCGTGCACGCTGCTGCGGCCAAGTTGGGCCTGATGATCCCGAAAGCCTGCGGCATGGGCATTTGCGGGACGTGCAAAGTCATGAAACTGAGCGGCGAAGTGGAGATGGAGCACAACGGCGGCATCACCGATGACGATGTGGAAGAGGGTTACATCCTGTCGTGCTGCAGTGTGCCGAAAGGGGATGTTCGGATCGAGTATTGAGATTGAACGCATGACCTTGTAGGTGCGCTTGCCCGCGATGGCGGTGTGTCTGTGGCAAATCTGTTGCCTGACACTCCGCCATCGCGGGCAAGCGCGCTCCTACGGGTTGGTTTTCGCGGGCAAGCGCGGTCTTACAGGGCGATGTCCGCGGCTTACAACCTGAACCGCGCGACCATCCCGTTCAAATCCACCGCCAGGCGAGACAACTCGTTGCTGGCCGCGCTGGTCTGGTTGGCGCCGGTCGCCGACTGAGTGGACAGGTCGCGGATGTTGACCAGGTTGCGGTCCACCTCACGCGCTACTTGTGCCTGTTCCTCGGCTGCGCTGGCGATGACCAGGTTGCGTTCGTTGATTTCCACCACCGCGCTGTTGATGGTGTCCAGCGCAACCCCTGCGCCTTTGGCGATATTCAGCGTCGACTCCGCGCGCTCGGTGCTGTTGCGCATGGAGTTCACGGCTTGCTCCGTGCCGCCTTGAATGCTGCCAATCATGCGCTCGATTTCGCTGGTCGACTGCTGGGTGCGATGAGCCAAGGCACGCACTTCGTCTGCTACGACGGCAAACCCGCGTCCGGCTTCACCTGCACGGGCCGCTTCGATGGCAGCGTTGAGGGCCAGCAGGTTGGTCTGATCGGCCAGGCCGCGGATCACGTCCAGCACCTTGCCGATATCACGGGACTCGTCGGCCAGGTTACCGATCAGCGTCGCGGTGCCCTGAACGTCACTGCTCATTCGCTCGATGGCACTGACAGTCTCCTGAACCAGATCACGCCCGTCGCTGGCGGAGGCGGTGGCGTTTTTCGAGGCTTCAGACGTACTTACGGCGTTGCGGGCGACTTCTTCCACAGCGCTGGTCATCTGGTTGACTGCGGTCGCGGCCTGCTCGATTTCGTTGTTCTGCTGCGACAGGCCACGCGCGCTTTCGTCGGTGACAGCGTTCAACTCTTCGGCGGCTGAGGCCAGTTGCGAAGCGGAGCCCGAGATTCTTTGCAGGGTGTCGCGCAATCTGGATTGCATCTTCAACATGGCTGCCAGCAGTCGGCCCGCTTCGTCCGTGCCGTCGGCATGAATGGTTCGGCTGAGGTCGCCCTCGGCAATCTCTTCAGCGGCGTGCAGCGCCGAAGCGATAGGGCGGGTAATGCTCTGGGTGAGCAGCCAGGCGAACAGCAAGGTCAGCAGCGTGGCGACGATCAGCAGAGTGACGACCATGGTGATTGCGGTGGAATACTGATCGGAAGCCGTCCGTTTGGCATCATTGAGTTGCTGGGTATTGATGTCCACCAGTTTCGCCAGGACGGTGTTCATCTGGTCGGAGTTGGTCTGCAAGTCGTTGTTGAGCAGTTTGGCCAACTCATCCAGCTTGCTGGCGCCACTGAGCGATTTCATGCGCTCTTCAAGCTGGCGGTAGTCATTCAGCAGCTTTATGTATTGATCATAAGTCGCTTGTTCTTCTGGCGAGGCAATCAATTTGACGTAGATAGACCGTGCTTCCTCGATCTGGCGATTGCGCATGGCCAGCAATTCGAGGGTTTTCTGCTGCGTATCCGCTTCGCGATTGAGCATGAGGCGGTATGACAGTACTCGCAGGCGAATGCTGGCTTCGGTCAGCTTATCCAGTGCCTTGATGCTCGGCATGCTGTTGGAGGTTATGGTTTCGGTGGCATCGTTGATTTTGCTCATTTGCGCCAGCGCAAAGATGCCGAGCGCCAGCATCAACAGGCCAATGATGGAAAAGCCCAGAAAAGCGCGGGGTGCGATGTTCATATTGCGAAGGGACATGACGGTTCCTGAGAAAGCCGCGATCCGTGCGTGCAGAGAGGGAAGTGAATAAGGAATGCCTGCCTTATCGGTCAGGCCGCGCAACACTTGAACTCTTTGGTCGGGCCTGCGCGCTTATGCCGCAGTCGGTCCGACCTGACGAACAGCAGGAACAACAGGGGCAAATCGTAGTCAATCGGGTCCGTTATGCGTTTGCGCAATTGAAGTGAAAGATGTGCTTTTTCTGGTCGGTGTTGTGGCGTGAGTGCCCTGATTTCACTGGTAGCTGGAGTGACTTTTCTTTATCGTACGCGCCCTTTGAAATTTGCCTGGAAAATCAAAATGTTGGAAGCATCCCTCAGCCAATTGGAAAAGCTTGTCAGTGACCTGGTACAGCAAAATCAGGAGCTGCAGAACACGAACGCTCAACTGGCCCAAGAGTTGAAACACGCCAGGGATGAAAACGACAGCCTGCAGTTGAGCTTGCTGGAGCAGGAAGAAAAGCAGGGCGCTACGGCCGCCCGCATCCAGGCGTTGGTTGACCGGGCCACCAGCGCCAGCGCGGTCAATGCATGATCAACGACCGCGACACCACCAAGGTCATATCCATTCTTGGCAACGATTACACGATCAAGGCGCCGACAGGTCAGGAGCAGACGCTGATGGACGCCGTGGTGTTGCTCAAATCCGCATTGTCGGAAACCAAGCGCAACTACCCGACCCTGATCGGCGACCGTCTGCTGGTACTGGCTGCGTTGAACCTGTGCTCGAAACAGATCGAACTCAACCAGCAGCATGCGGCTGAGTTGAGCCGGTATGAGCAGCAGGTCAGTGCAACGGTCGAGGTGATCGAGAAGACCATCGCCCAAGGGTGAATGCGTTGCTCACCTAAAGGCGCGCTCACCTGCGGCGGCCGTGTTTCAGGCGATGAATGTGGTGGATTCACCACCGCCGTCGCAGGCAAGCGCGCTCCTGCAGGGGGGAGGGGGCACTTCTGTTCTCAGGCGCCCATCACCAAGCGGATATCCGCAGCCAGTTCCCGTACGCGAGCCACCTCGGTGTCCCACGAGCACATGAACCGCGCGCCGCCGCTGCCGATGAAGGTGTAGAAGCGCCAGCCCCGGGCAGTCAGCGCGGCGATGGCCGCTTCCGACAATTGCAGGAACACGCCGTTGGCCTGCACTGGGAACATCAGTTCCACACCCGGGATGTCCTTGACCAACTCTGCCAGCAGTTGCGCGCACCCATTGGCATGACTGGCGTGTTTGAGCCAAGCGTCGTTTTCCAGCAGTCCGACCCACGGTGCTGACAGAAAGCGCATCTTCGACGCCAACTGGCCGGCCTGCTTGCAGCGGTAATCGAAGTCTTCCGCCAGGTTGCGATTGAAAAACAGAATCGCCTCGCCCACCGCCATCCCGTTCTTCGTGCCACCGAAGCACAGCACGTCGACGCCTGACTTCCAGGTCAATTCAGCAGGCGTGCAGCCCAGGTAGGCACAGGCGTTGGCGAAACGCGCGCCGTCCATGTGCAGGTTCAGGCCTAGCTCCTTGCAGGTGTCGCTGATGGCTTTGAGCTCTTGCGGCACATAGACGCTGCCGACTTCCGTGGCTTGAGTCAGGGTCACGACCCGAGGCTTGGGGTAGTGGATGTCCGCGCGCTTGAGCGCAACTTCGCGAATCGAAGCGGGTGTCAGCTTGCCATTCTCACTGCGGGCGGTCAGCAGCTTCGACCCGTTGGAGAAGAACTCCGGCGCGCCGCATTCATCGGTTTCGACGTGGGCCGTTTCGGAGCAGATGACACTGTGGTAACTCTGGCACAAGGACGACAGGGCCAGCGAGTTGGCCGCCGTGCCGTTGAAGGCGAAGAACACTTCGCAGTCGGTCTCGAATAGCTGCCGGAATTGATCGGCGGCGCGTGCTGTCCATTGGTCGTCGCCATAGGCGCGTTGGTGTCCATGGTTGGCTTGTTCCATCGCCGTCCAGGCTTCCGGGCAGATGCCCGAGTAGTTGTCACTGGCAAACTGCTGGCTTTGGTCTGACATGGCCGGTTCCTTGTAATCGAAGGCTGGGACTGTAACCAAGAACGAGCGGTTTGGTCATGCATTCTTGCGTCAGAACATTTATGAAAACAGTCGAGGAGCAAAACAGTGTGGTAAGCGAGGCATCGTCCGCGATTGGCCCGGTACGCGACAGGGCACTGGATCTGCTCAAGTGGCTGGCGGTGCTGACCATGGTCATGGACCATTTGCGGTATGTCGGTTGGCAGGCGAACTGGCTCTACGTACCGGGACGTCTGGCGTTTGCTTGGTTTTGCCTGGCAATTGCGATGAACGTCGGACGAGGTTCGACAGGTGCCCGCGTGAGTTGGAAATACCTGACATGGCTCGCAGTTTTTTCCGTGCTTGCAGAGTTTCCATATCGGCTGTTCATGGCGGACGAGGTGACCACATTCAATGTTCTGCCCACCTTAGCGTTGGGTTTGCTGGTCGCACAGGGCGCCATTGCCCGTTCGTTGCAGGCGCGGATGTTGGGGCTTCTGGCGTTGGTCACGGGCGTGGTGTTTGCGCCGCAACTGATGTTCGGTGCGTTCGGCGTGTTGCTGCCCACTGCTTTTCTGCTGGTGTTGCGTGGCTCGTTGTGGCTGGCGGTGGTCCCTGGGGTGGTGTGCCTGTTGAGCAACGAGTGGCCGAAGATCATCGACGGCATGCTCTGGGGCGACCCGATAGCCATCGGTGCGTTGGTCAGCTGTTTACTCGGACCGGCGTTGGGGCTGGCTTTGTTGCGATGGCGACCTGCATTCGGGGTCTGGCCAATGCGCAGGTGGGCTTACCTGATTTATCCGCTGCATTTCCTGATGTTGTACGCACTGCGAACGCTGATCCTGTAGGAGCGCGCTTGCCCGCGATGACAATGTGTCAGGCGACAAATTCGTCACGGGCACTCCGCGATTCGCGGGCAAGCGCGCTCCTACAAGACTGAAGAAAGCTGGACTGCTCCAAGGGATGTGTGATGTCGGATTCGTGCGACGACAGCGGATAAATCGCTGTAGACAAACCGCCATCACGGCCCTTATCTTCCGCACAGGCCACCGCAGTGGCCAGCGTCGCTCGGACGGTTCCGGGCGCTTACGTCTTCTAGAGGCTCTCATGGCTGACCAAGGTTCGCCGCGCCGCTTTGCGCGCATCGATCGACTCCCCCCTTACGTGTTCAACATCACCGCCGAGCTGAAAATGGCCGCTCGCCGTCGTGGTGAAGACATCATCGACCTGAGCATGGGCAACCCCGATGGGGCAACGCCGCCGCACATCGTCGAGAAGCTGGTCACTGTCGCCCAACGTGAAGACACTCACGGCTACTCGACTTCGCGTGGCATTCCACGTCTGCGTCGGGCGATTTCCAGTTGGTACAAAACCCGCTACGAGGTCGACATCGACCCCGAAAGCGAAGCCATCGTCACCATCGGCTCGAAAGAGGGCCTGGCGCATCTTATGCTCGCCACCCTCGATCAAGGCGACACGGTGTTGGTGCCGAACCCCAGCTACCCCATTCACATCTATGGCGCCGTGATCGCCGGGGCGCAGGTGCGTTCTGTACCACTGATCCCGGGCGTGGACTTCTTCGCCGAACTGGAAAAGGCCATTCGCGGCTCGATTCCCAAGCCGAAGATGATGATTCTGGGCTTCCCGTCCAACCCGACCGCGCAGTGCGTGGAGCTGGACTTCTTCGAGCGCGTGGTCGCGCTGGCCAAACAGTACGACGTGTTGGTGGTTCACGACTTGGCCTACGCCGACATCGTCTACGACGGCTGGAAAGCCCCGTCGATCATGCAAGTGCCGGGCGCCAAGGACATTGCGGTCGAGTTCTTCACCCTGTCCAAGAGCTACAACATGGCCGGCTGGCGGATCGGCTTCATGGTCGGCAATCCGGAACTGGTCAACGCATTGGCACGGATCAAGAGCTATCACGACTACGGCACCTTCACCCCGCTGCAAGTGGCGGCCATCGCGGCGCTGGAAGGCGATCAACAATGCGTGCTCGACATCGCCGAGCAATACCGCCAGCGCCGCAATGTGCTGGTCAAGGGCCTGCACGAACTGGGCTGGATGGTGGAAAACCCGAAAGCGTCGATGTACGTATGGGCCAAGATTCCAGAGGCCTATGCGCACTTAGGGTCGCTGGAATTCGCCAAGAAGTTGCTCGCCGAAGCCAAAGTGTGTGTCTCGCCGGGTGTCGGTTTCGGCGAATACGGCGACGACCACGTGCGCTTTGCGCTGATCGAGAACCAGGACCGGATTCGTCAGGCAGTGCGCGGTATTCGCGGAATGTTCAGGGCCGACGGATTGCTGCCAGGCAAACCGGTCTGATTGCGACATCGCCTCCTCTAAAAATCCCCGGCCCAGCCCGGGGATTTTTTGTTTGAAACTGATCGTTCCCACGCTCCGCGTGGTAACGCCGTCTCGGGCGCTCTGCGCCCTCTACCGCAGTGACGCAGAGCGTCACGAGATGCATTCCCACGCGGAGCGTGGGAACGATCAAAAAGGGTGTCGTAATCGCGCATCTGCCGGTCTCTCCAAACCCATGTCGTAAACGCGCCTTTGCGTGGCGTGCGTAGGCATCTGGTCTGTTTGCGTCAGCCCTAGTATCGCCATCAAAGAGCGATTCAAACGCTCTGACTCGACAACTCAGGCGCCGCGCCGCCGCTGGGAGAACCGCGATGTTCAGCAAGCAAGACCAAATCCAGGGTTATGACGATGCACTGTTGGCGGCAATGAATGCCGAAGAGCAGCGTCAGGAAGATCACATCGAGCTGATCGCCTCGGAAAACTACACCAGCAAACGCGTGATGCAAGCTCAGGGCAGCGGCCTGACCAACAAATACGCCGAGGGGTATCCGGGCAAGCGTTACTACGGCGGCTGTGAATACGTTGACAAGGTCGAGCAACTGGCCATCGAGCGTGCCAAGCAATTGTTCGGCGCCGACTATGCCAACGTGCAGCCACACTCCGGTTCGTCCGCCAACAGCGCCGTTTACCTGGCCCTGCTGCAAGCCGGCGACACCATTCTGGGCATGAGCCTGGCCCACGGCGGCCACTTGACCCACGGTGCCAAGGTGTCGTCCTCGGGCAAGCTGTATAACGCGGTTCAGTACGGCATCGACACCACCACTGGCCTGATCGATTACGACGAAGTCGAGCGCCTGGCAGTCGAGCACAAGCCGAAAATGATTGTCGCCGGTTTCTCGGCCTATTCGAAAACCCTCGACTTCCCTCGCTTCCGCCAGATCGCTGACAAAGTCGGCGCGCTGCTGTTCGTCGACATGGCGCACGTGGCCGGTCTGGTCGCTGCTGGTCTGTACCCGAACCCGCTGCCGTACGCCGATGTGGTCACCACCACGACCCACAAGACCCTGCGCGGTCCACGGGGCGGTCTGATCCTGGCCAAGTCCAACGAAGAAATCGAAAAGAAACTGAACGCCGCCGTATTCCCCGGCGCTCAAGGCGGCCCGCTGATGCACGTCATCGCCGCCAAGGCTGTTTGCTTCAAGGAAGCGCTGGAGCCAGGTTTTAAAGCTTATCAACAGCAGGTCATCGAGAACGCCCAGGCCATGGCTCAGGTGTTCATCGATCGCGGTTACGACGTTGTCTCGGGCGGTACCGACAACCACCTGTTTCTGGTCAGCCTGATCCGTCAGGGCTTGACCGGTAAAGATGCCGACGCCGCGCTGGGCCGTTCGCACATCACCGTCAACAAGAACGCCGTACCCAACGACCCACAGTCGCCATTCGTGACCTCGGGTCTGCGCATCGGCACCCCGGCCGTTACCACTCGCGGCTTCAAAGTTACCCAATGCGTCACGCTGGCAGGCTGGATCTGCGACATTCTCGACAACCTCGGCGATGCCGATGTCGAGGCCAATGTCGCGAGCCAGGTCGCCGCGCTGTGCGCCGATTTCCCGGTTTACCGCTGAGTCAGGAGTCGCACCATGCAGCATTACTCGGGCTTCGGCCTCTTCAAACACTCCCTCAGCCACCACGAAAACTGGCAACGCATGTGGCGCACGCCGACCCCGAAGAAGGTGTACGACGTGGTCATCGTTGGCGGCGGCGGTCACGGTCTGGCGACCGCGTATTACCTGGCCAAAGAGCACGGTATCACTAACGTGGCCGTGGTCGAGAAAGGCTGGCTGGGGGGTGGCAACACCGCCCGTAACACCACCATCGTGCGTTCCAATTACCTGTGGGACGAATCGGCCCATCTGTACGAACACGCGATGAAACTGTGGGAAGGCCTGTCGCAGGATCTGAACTACAACGTCATGTTCTCCCAGCGCGGGGTGTACAACCTGTGCCACACCCTGCAAGACATGCGTGATTCCGAGCGTCGTGTCAGCGCCAACCGCCTGAATGGCGTCGATGGCGAGCTGCTGAACGCCAAACAGGTCGCTGAAGAAATTCCTTACCTGGACTGCTCGAAGAACACCCGTTATCCGATTATCGGCGCGACGGTTCAACGTCGTGGCGGTGTTGCGCGTCACGACGCGGTGGCCTGGGGCTTCGCCCGTGCCGCTGATGCGTTGGGCGTGGACTTGATCCAGCAGACTGAAGTCATTGGGTTCCGCAAGGAAAATGGCGTTTGCGTCGGCGTTGAAACCAACAAAGGCTTCATCGGCGCCAAGCGCGTCGGTGTGGTGACGGCGGGTAACTCTGGTCACATGGCCAAACTCGCGGGCTTCCGCCTGCCGGTCGAATCGCATCCGCTGCAGGCACTGGTGTCCGAGCCGATCAAACCGATCATCGACAGCGTCATCATGTCCAACGCCGTTCACGGTTACATCAGCCAGTCCGACAAGGGCGACCTGGTAATCGGCGCCGGGATCGACGGCTGGGTCGGCTATGGCCAACGTGGCTCGTACCCCGTGATCGAGCACACCATCCAGGCCATCGTCGAGATGTTCCCAGTCCTGTCTCGCGTGCGCATGAACCGCCAGTGGGGCGGTATCGTCGATACCACGCCGGACGCATGCCCGATCATCTCCAAGACGCCCGTTCCGAACATGTTCTTCAACTGCGGTTGGGGCACCGGTGGCTTCAAGGCCACGCCAGGTTCGGGCAACGTCTTCGCCGCGAGCCTGGCAAAAGGCGAAATGCACCCATTGGCCAAACCGTTCTCAATCGACCGTTTCCACAACGGCGCGCTCATCGACGAGCACGGCGCCGCTGCGGTCGCGCACTAACCACTTACAGGAGAAATCCCGATGCTGCACATCTTCTGTCCTCACTGTGGCGAACTGCGCTCCGAAGAGGAATTCCACTCGTCCGGCCAGGCGCACATTCCGCGTCCATTGGACCCGGCCGCCTGCACCGACGAACAGTGGGGCGACTACATGTTCTTCCGCGACAACCCGCGCGGCCTGCACCACGAGTTGTGGATTCATGCGGCCGGTTGCCGTCAGTACTTCAACGCCACGCGTGACACCGTGACTTACGAAATTCTCGAAACCTATCTGATTGGCACCAAACCGCAATTCGTGAACCCGGTGCCCGCGGTCGGAAAGGGAGATAAAGCATGAGCCAGTCCAATCGTCTGCCCAATGGCGGCCGCATCGACCGCAGCAAGGTCCTGAACTTCAACTTCAACGGCCAGACATACCAAGGCTTCGAAGGCGATAGCCTGGCATCGGCCTTGCTGGCCAACGGCGTCGACATCATCGGTCGCAGCTTCAAGTACTCGCGTCCTCGCGGCATTTTCGCAGCGGGCGCCGAAGAGCCGAACGCTGTATTGCAAATCGGCGCGACTGAGGCGACCCAGATTCCAAACGTTCGCGCCACCCAGCAGGCACTGTACGCTGGGCTTGTCGCCACCAGCACCAATGGCTGGCCGAGCGTGAACACCGATGTGATGGGGATTCTCGGGAAAGTCGGCGGCAAACTGATGCCGCCGGGCTTCTACTACAAAACCTTCATGTACCCCCAATCGTTCTGGATGACCTACGAGAAATACATTCGTAAGGCCGCAGGTCTCGGCCGTTCGCCGACCGAGAACGATCCAGACACCTACGACAACATGAACCACCATGCCGACGTGCTGGTGGTGGGTGCCGGCCCTGCAGGCCTGGCGGCGGCGCTGGCTGCTGCGCGCAGCGGTGCTCGTGTGATCATCGCTGACGAACAGGAAGAGTTCGGTGGCAGCCTTCTGGACAGCCGCGAAAGCCTCGACGGCAAGCCTGCCGCCGAGTGGGTTGCGACCGTCGTTGCCGAGCTCAAGGGGTTGGCTAACGTGACCCTGCTGCCACGGGCCACGGTGAACGGCTATCACGACCACAACTTCCTGACCATTCATGAGCGTCTGACCGATCACCTCGGCGATCGCGCCCCGATCGGTCAGGTGCGTCAGCGGATGCACCGCGTTCGCGCCAAGCGCGTCGTGCTGGCCACCGGGACCCACGAGCGTCCGCTGGTTTATGCAAACAACGACGTGCCGGGCAACATGCTGGCCGGTGCCGTTTCGGTTTATGTCCGCCGTTACGGTGTGGCCCCAGGCAAGAAGCTGGTGCTGTCGACCAATAACGACTACGCCTATCGCGTGGCCCTGGACTGGCTCGACGCCGGTCTGCAAGTGGTCGCCGTTGCGGACGCTCGCCACAATCCACGGGGCGCGCTGGTCGAGGAGGCGCGTGCCAAAGGCATTCGTATCCTCACCGGCAGCGCTGTGATCGAGGCCCGTGGCAGCAAGCGCGTCAGTGGTGCCCGCGTGGCGGCCATCGACGTCAAGGCACACAAAGTGACCAGCCCCGGCGAATGGCTTGATTGCGACCTGATCGCCAGCTCCGGCGGTTACAGCCCGGTCGTTCACTTGGCGTCCCATTTGGGCGGCAAACCGATCTGGCGTGAGGATATCCTGGGTTTCGTACCGGGCGAGGCGCCGCAGAAGCGCGTGTGTGTAGGTGGCGTGAACGGTGTGTATGCCCTCGGCGATGCGCTGGCTGACGGCTTCGAGGGCGGTGTTCGCGCATCCACCGAAGCGGGCTTTCAACCTGTGGAAGGCGTGATTCCGAAAGCGTTGAGCCGCGTGGAAGAGCCCACGCTGGCCATGTTCCAGGTACCGCACGAGAAGGGCACGTCCCGAGCGCCGAAGCAATTCGTCGATTTGCAGAACGACGTCACTGCGGCCGCCATCGAACTGGCGACCCGTGAAGGCTTTGAATCGGTCGAGCACGTCAAGCGCTACACCGCACTGGGCTTCGGTACCGATCAGGGCAAGCTGGGTAACGTCAACGGTCTGGCCATCGCGGCCCGCTCGCTGAACGTGTCCATCCCGGAGATGGGCACCACCATGTTCCGCCCGAACTACACGCCGGTAACGTTCGGCGCGGTGGCCGGTCGTCACTGTGGCCATATCTTCGAGCCTGTGCGTTTCACCGCGCTGCACGCCTGGCACGTCAAGAACGGCGCCGAATTCGAAGATGTGGGTCAGTGGAAACGTCCTTGGTACTTCCCGAAAGCGGGCGAGGACATCCATGCTGCTGTCCGCCGCGAATGCAAAGCCGTGCGCGACAGCGTCGGCCTGCTGGACGCCTCGACCCTCGGCAAAATCGACATCCAAGGCCCTGATGCGCGCGAGTTCCTGAACCGCATCTACACCAACGCCTGGACCAAACTGGACGTAGGCAAGGCGCGTTACGGCCTGATGTGTAAAGAAGACGGGATGGTCTTCGACGATGGTGTCACCGCCTGCGTCGCCGACAACCACTTCATCATGACCACCACCACAGGCGGCGCGGCTCGCGTCCTGCAGTGGCTGGAGATCTATCAGCAGACCGAATGGCCAGATCTGAAGGTGTACTTCACGTCGGTGACCGACCACTACGCGACCTTGACCCTGTCGGGCCCGAATAGCCGCAAGCTGCTCAGCGAAGTGACCGACATCGATCTGGACCGCGAAGCGTTCCCGTTCATGACCTGGAAAGAAGGGCTCGTGGCCGGGGTGCCGGCCCGTGTGTTCCGTATCTCGTTTACCGGTGAGCTGTCCTACGAGGTGAACATCCAGGCCGACTACGCGATGGGCGTTCTGGAAAAAATCGCCGAGGCGGGCAAGAAGTACAACCTGACCCCGTACGGCACTGAAACCATGCACGTTCTGCGTGCCGAGAAAGGTTTCATTATCGTGGGCCAGGACACCGATGGCTCAATGACGCCCGATGACCTGAACATGGGCTGGTGCGTGGGTCGGACCAAGCCGTTCTCGTGGATTGGCCAGCGCGGCATGGCACGCGAAGACTGTGTGCGGGAAGATCGCAAGCAACTGGTCGGCCTCAAACCGATCGATCCGAACAAATGGCTACCGGAAGGCGCGCAGTTGGTGTTCGATCCCAAGCAGTCGATCCCTATGACCATGGTCGGCCACGTGACGTCGAGCTACGCGGCGAACTCGCTGGGTTATTCGTTCGCCATGGGTGTGGTCAAGGGCGGTCTGAAGCGCATGGGCGAACGGGTGTTCTCGCCACAAGCGGACGGCAGCGTCATCGAGGCGGAAATCGTGTCCTCGGTGTTCTTCGATCCGAAGGGTGACCGGCAGAACGTGGAGTAAAAGCGGATATCAGCCCGCTCCACGGTCCCGACCTGTAGGAGCGCGCTTGCCCGCGATGGCGTCATACCATCCGGCATTGATGTCGATTGACACACCCCCATCGCGGGCAAGCGCGCTCCTACAGGGCCGATACAACAGAATCCAAGACAGGTGCTTTATGACCACAGCCAACGTTTACCAACAGCGGCCATCGACCGACGTCAAAGCCGAGTCGCCACTGTTTCACGCCGACCTGAAAAGCCTGGTCGGCAAAGGCCGCACCAACCCCGGTGTGGTGCTGCGCGAGAAAAAATTGCTGGGCCATCTGACCCTTCGTGGCGATGCCCATGATCCGGCGTTCGCTGCCGGTGTACACAAAGCGCTGGGCATGGAACTGCCTGCCGCGTTGACGCTGGTGTCCAGCGGCGAAAGCTCGATTCAATGGATGGGGCCGGACGAATGGCTGCTGATCGTGCCGACCGGCGAGGAGTTCGCCACCGAGCATAAGCTGCGCGAAGCGCTGGCGGGGCTGCACATTCAGGTCGTGAACGTTTCCGGTGGCCAGTCGTTGCTGGAGCTGACGGGGCCGAACGTGCGTGATGTGCTGATGAAGTCCACCAGCTACGACGTGCACCCCAGCAACTTCCCCGTGGGCAAAGCGGTGGGCACTGTCTTCGCCAAGTCGCAACTGGTGATTCGCCGTACCGGCGAAGAGACCTGGGAACTGGTCATCCGCCGCAGCTTCGCCGATTACTGGTGGTTGTGGCTGCAGGATGCGAGCGCCGAATACGGTCTCGGTATCGCTGCCTGACCCTGTAGGAGCGCGCTTGCCCGCGATTACCGGTGACGCAGTCTGCCTGATTCGCCGCGGCGGCCCAATCGCGGGCAAGCGCGCTCCTACAGCGAATTTTGATCTTGCCCACGCTCCGCGTGGGCACGCATCCCGGGACGCTCTGCGTCTCATGTGATGGACGCGGAGCGTCCTGAACCGCATTCCCACGCAGAGCGTGGGAACGATCCGCGATTGAGGAGAAAGTATGAGCCGCGCCCCCGATACCTGGATTCTGACCGCCGACTGCCCCAGTGTGCTGGGCACGGTGGATGCGGTGACGCGCTTTCTGTTCGAGCAGGGTTGCTACGTCACCGAGCACCATTCGTTCGATGATCGGCTCTCCAGCCGCTTTTTCATTCGCGTCGAATTCCGTCAGCCGGACGGCCTCGATGAGGCGTCGTTCCGCTCGGGCTTGAGCGAGCGCGCCAATGCCTTTGGCATGAACTTCGAGCTGACGGCGCCGAATTATCGGCCCAAAGTGGTGATCATGGTCTCCAAGGCGGACCACTGCCTCAACGACCTGCTGTACCGCCAGCGCATCAACCAACTGTCGATGGACGTGGTCGCGGTGGTTTCCAACCATCCGGATCTGGAACCCTTGGCGCGCTGGCACGACATCCCCTATTACCACTTCCCGCTCGATCCGAACGACAAGCCGGCGCAGGAAGCCAAGGTCTGGCAGGTGATCGAGTCGTCTGGCGCTGAATTGGTGATCCTCGCCCGCTACATGCAGGTGCTCTCACCGGAGTTGTGCCGCAAGCTCGACGGCAAGGCCATCAATATTCACCACTCACTCTTACCGGGCTTCAAAGGCGCCAAACCCTATCACCAGGCTTATAACAAGGGCGTGAAGCTGGTGGGCGCGACGGCGCATTACATCAACAACGACCTGGACGAAGGTCCGATCATCGCTCAGGGCGTCGAGGTGGTGGATCACAGTCATTACCCTGAAGACCTGATCGCCAAAGGCCGCGACATCGAATGTCTGACCCTGGCGCGAGCGGTGGGGTATCACATTGAGCGTCGGGTGTTCCTCAACGCCAATCGCACAGTGGTGCTGTAAACGGTAGGAGCGATGATCGTTCCCACGCTCCGCGTGGGAACGCATCCCGGGACGCTCTGCGTCCCATGTGAAGGACGCAGAACGTCCTGAGCGGCATTCCCACGCAGAGCGTGGGAACGATCAATACGATCAACAAACATCGGTAGGACGCCGTCGCGGGCAAGCGCGCTCCTACAGGCGATCAAAATCTAACGAAATACCCAGAGCAACCATTGCGTTGCGGCAACACCCAAGCAACGCATTTCTCCGCTACACAGCTGTATCCATAAAAACAATTTAGCGAGGTGAAAAGCATGTCTGGTAATCGTGGTGTGGTGTATCTCGGCGCAGGCAAGGTCGAAGTACAGAAGATCGACTATCCCAAAATGCAAGACCCGCGCGGGAAGAAGATCGAGCACGGTGTCATCCTGCGCGTGGTATCCACTAATATCTGCGGCTCGGACCAGCACATGGTTCGCGGTCGTACCACTGCTCAAGTCGGCCTGGTGCTGGGCCATGAGATCACCGGCGAAGTGGTCGAGAAGGGCAGCGACGTCGAAAACCTGAAAATCGGTGATCTGGTGTCCGTGCCGTTCAACGTGGCGTGCGGCCGCTGCCGGTCTTGCAAGGAACAACACACTGGCGTCTGCCTGACCGTCAATCCGGCCCGTGCCGGTGGCGCTTATGGTTACGTCGACATGGGCGACTGGACCGGTGGCCAGGCCGAGTACGTGCTGGTGCCTTACGCCGACTTCAACCTCCTCAAACTGCCAAATCGTGACAAGGCCATGGAAAAGATCCGTGACCTGACCTGCCTGTCCGACATTCTGCCCACCGGTTACCACGGTGCGGTGACGGCTGGCGTCGGCCCCGGTAGCACCGTTTATGTGGCCGGTGCTGGCCCGGTCGGTCTGGCCGCGGCGGCGTCGGCTCGCCTGCTGGGCGCTGCCGTCGTCATCGTGGGTGACCTCAACCCGGCGCGTCTGGCTCACGCCAAGGCACAGGGTTTTGAAGTGGTCGACTTGTCGAAGGACACGCCATTGCATGAGCAGATCGTCGAAATCCTGGGCGAGCCCGAAGTGGATTGCGCTGTCGATGCGGTGGGTTTTGAAGCCCGTGGCCATGGTCATGAAGGTGCCAAGCATGAGGCCCCGGCCACCGTGCTCAACTCGCTGATGCAGGTGACCCGAGTGGCCGGCAAGATCGGTATTCCTGGGCTGTATGTGACCGAGGATCCAGGCGCCGTGGACGCTGCGGCCAAGGTCGGTGCGCTGAGCGTGCGCTTTGGCCTGGGCTGGGCGAAATCCCACAGCTTCCACACCGGCCAGACCCCGGTCATGAAATACAACCGCGCCTTGATGCAAGCCATCATGTGGGACCGCATCAATATCGCCGAAGTGGTGGGCGTACAGGTCATCAGCCTGGACGATGCACCACGCGGTTACGGCGAGTTCGATGCAGGCGTGCCGAAAAAATTCGTGATCGACCCGCACAAGATGTTCAGCGCGGCGTAAACCATTTGTCTGTCATAAAAAAGGCGACCTGTGAGTCGCCTTTTTTATTTATTTTGCCAGTGTCATCTTCAGGTAAGGCGTGGACTTTTCGCCATTCTGCTCAATCGTCTTACCGCCATAGCTGCAAATGGTTTTTGCAGGTTGTTCCTCCACGGACAGAGGTTTCAACTCGTATTTTGGCTCCAGAAACGTATCGCTGGTGGCCATCGTTTCACCTTCCCACTTTTTACCGCCAGAGGCGGGCGCCTCATATTTGAAGCCTTCGTTGTAAGGCGCCGGCGTGTCGGGGGATGTGAAGGCAGAAGCCTTTATGTCTGAAGTTTTTGGGCAGACAGAAACATCTGCGTAGGAGTAGCTGACGATGCACAAGCTCGTTAGCACGATCATGAGTCCGTTTCGCATAATGAGTTTTCCTTGGGGTCATTGAAGTAGTCATTCTGCGAAGGTCGTTTATTTCCGCATACTGTCAGAAATGACAGTTTTGCTATCGATTGGAAGTAACCACCAGATTGCTTATTGCGCAATGTGGACCAAGCACTTGGTTGCTCGATACTCGGTGACTGGCGCTGTCGCGCGCGACCCATGCCAGTCGCGTGACCGTTTGAACTTCCTTCCGGGTCATGGTCCAACGCGTGTTTATCCGGCCATGCCATTCTTCTCGGTGGCAGGGTTTCCTGGAAAGTGAGGTGAATGCAATGAAGGTTTCGATGAGAGTCGCGCGCGGTGTCTCGCTGGCGGCATTGATGGCGCTGGCGACCAGCCCGGTATTCGCTTTCAATCTGAATGACGCGGCCAATGCCGTTTCCAATGCCACCGGTGGTCAGCAGAAAGCCACGACCGCACCGGAAGCCGCTGGCCTGCTCAACGCACTGGGTAGCCAATTGAACGTGACGCCGCAACAGGCGGTGGGTGGCACCGGCGCACTCCTGGGGCTGGCCAAGAACAAGCTTTCCAGCAATGACTTCTCACAGCTGAGTCAATCGGTCCCCGGGCTTGATCAGCTGTCCGGCACCTCCGCCCTCGGCAGCTTGGGAGGGCTGAGTGGCATGCTCGGCAATGCGGGAAGCCAATCGGCGGTCAACAATGCGCTGGGCAACGTGCAGAGCATGGGCGACGTGAACAAGGCGTTCAGCGCGCTGGGCATGGACAGTGGGATGGTCAGCCAGTTTGTCCCGGTGATCCTGCAGTACCTCGGGCAGCAAGGTGCCAGTGGATCGGCCCTGTCGGCGCTGAGTGGAGTCTGGGGCGCGAAATAACTACGAAGCCATTGGCAACCCTGCCGGGCAAGCTTTCCGGTGACATCTCAGGCCCGTCGACGAAGACCTCGGCGGCTCTGAGATAGCCGCGCACAGGCCCCCTTTGGAGGCCTTGCACCGCGTCAGGAGCGCGAGCCGTCTTCCCTCAGCGCCGCGATGCGCTCATCCTTCTCGATCCACAGTTGATTGACCCATTCCTGCACATACTCACGAAATACCGGATCGTTCTCGTAGTCGCCTTGCCATAACGCGGGTTCGAGTACGCGGGTCTCGATGTCGACGATCACCCGGGGCACCTGGCCGGAGATCAACTCCCAGAAGCCTGGGATGTGTGGCTGCGGGTACACCACGGTCACGTCCAGGATGGCATCCAGTTGTTCACCCATGGCAGCCAGCACGAAGGCGACGCCACCGGCCTTGGGCTTGAGTAGGTAGCGATAGGGCGATTTCTGCTCGGCATGCTTCGCGGGCGTGAAACGGGTGCCTTCGAGGTAGTTCACCACGGTCACGGGTTGGCGTTTGTACAGTTCGCAGGCCTGGCGGGTGATTTCCAGATCCTGCCCTTTGAGCTCCGGGTGTTTGGCCAGGAAGGCCTTGCTGTAGCGCTTCATGAACGGGTAATCCAGGGCCCACCACGCCAGCCCCAGAAACGGCACCCAGATCAGCTCTTTTTTGAGAAAGAATTTGAAGAACGGCGTGCGGCGGTTGAGCGCCTGCACCAATGCCGGGATATCCACCCACGACTGGTGGTTACTGATGACCAGATAAGAGGTGTCGCCGCGCAGATTTTCATCGCCCCTGATCTCCCAGCGTGTCGGAATGCACAGCCTGAAAATCAGCTTGTTGATCTCGATCCAGGTCTCGGCGATCCACATGACCGCCCATGAGCAGCGATCGCGCATTTCACTCTGAAACACCAGTTTGAGCAGCGCGAAGACCATCAGAGGTCCGAACAACACCAACGTGTTGAGCAGCAGCAACAAGGTAACGGCAATTCCGGTGAGCAAATGACGCATACATCACTCAAGGTCGGGAGTGGGGCGGCAATGATAAGCAGCCTGAGCATCTGAGCCAAATCCGACTGTCGCCGACAAATGTTTCACTTGATTACCTGTAGGGTCACGATGTTTGTTTGTAAGCGAACCCTACGCAAAGTTGCGGTCTAAAATCGGGCTCATGCAACGTCCCACCATCGAGAGGAAATGGTTACGTGAAATCCCTTCTGGCGCTTCTGTCTTTGCTGGCGTTGCCCGTCATGGCCGCTGAGCCCACGATTTATGGCCGTTACGAATACATCCAGGTTTCTGAGCTGGGTGAAACCTTCAAGGCGAAGATGGACACCGGCGCACTCACCGCCTCGCTGTCGGCCAAGGACATCGAAATGTTCAAGCGTGATGGCGATGACTGGGTGCGCTTCCGTCTCGCCACCAAAGATGCCGACAACAAGGTCTATGAACACAAGGTGTCGCGCATCAGCCGCATCAAAGGGCGGTCGGATGGCGAAGATGAAGACGAGCCGGTCGACCCGACCAAGCGTCCAGTCGTGGACTTGGAGCTGTGCTTGGGTGACGTCAAGCGCACCGTCGAAGTCAACCTGGTGGACCGTAGTCACTTCAACTACCCGCTGCTGATCGGCGCCAAGGCCCTGCGCGAGTTTGGCGCAGCGGTGAACCCGGCGCGCCGGTATACCGCCGACAAGCCAGAGTGCTGACGACACCGCAGACCGTTACGCGGGCGGCATCGTCTCCTTCATCGAGGGCCGCTCACTGATCTCGTAAAACCAGTTGGCCAGCCGTGGGAAGCTGCTGCGCCAACCCAGGTCCGGCTGGCGGAAATCGAGATAGCCCAGGGCGGCGGCGAGGCTGATCGCTGCGATGTCGAAGTTCGAACTCAACTCGGTCACCGCTTCGGTTTCGAAATAGGACAGCGAGCGAAAGATTTTTTCCCCTTGGCTGTCCTGCCAGTCGGTCCAGCGCTTCGCTTCGGGGCGCAGATAGGTTTCATAGCGAATCAACACCGCCGCGTCGAGAATGGCATCCGCCAGCGAGGCCAGTGTCAGGCGTCTCCAGCGCGCGAATCCATCCCGCGGTATCAGCGGATTGCCGACATGCTGGTGATCCAGATAATCGAGAATGACCCGACTGTCGTGAATCACATTGTCATCCGCCAGACGCAGGGCTGGGATCTTGCCGCAGGGATTGTCGTGACAGACTTGCGCGTCGGGGCTGACCGGCGTGACCGTGACTGGTTTGAGGCTGACCCGATCTGTCTGGCCGGTTTCGTGAAGCAGAAGCATTACTTTGCGTGCGAAAGGCGAAGCGGCGCTGTAGTACAGCGTCATGCTGGGGGCAGACATTGACATTCCTCTTTTCAAACTGGCCACCAAACGAGTCATCGGCTCGGCGTCCTTCACTGTGTCGGCATGGCGTGTGGATGGATGAGCCCGATTCGCACGCCATTTTTCACAAGGCAGCCACCCTTGTGCCGATCCGGTGCGGATCAGGCCCGGCGCCGAACCAAAAGCCCCTTCAGACTCAACCACGCCGGAATGCCCATGCCGAGCCACGACAGCACATCCCAGGCGCCATCGCCCAACAATGCGGCGAAAAGGCCGGTGGCAGTCAGCAGCGCGATCCAGATCGGGTTGCCGAAGGTTTTCCAGAAGGCGGGGTGTTTCTTGTGTCGAGTCATGCCGCCTCCACCGCTTGAGGGACATTCGCGCCCGCCGCTGCACGGCGACGCACCCACCACAGGTAAAGACCGCTGCCGAGCACGATGATGGTCAGTACGTCGAGCAGGCCCCACAGGATCTTCATGGGCATTCCACCGTAATCGCCGAAGTGCAAGGGCTGCGACAACAGCAAGGCATCCATGTACCACGGGCTGCTGACGATGGCGGTGACGCTCAGGTCCTTCGCATCGATCAATACCGGGGTCAGCAGATGCGACGTCAGGTGGGTGCTGCCCTTCATGAACACCGCATAGTGGTGCTCGCTGGAAAACCGCGAGCCGGGAAACGCAATGAACGACGGTTCACTGCCGGGCACGGCAGTTTTGGCGATGTCCAGCAGGCGGGTGGCCGGGGCGCGTTCGGTCAGTGGCGGAGCATCGTGGTAAGGCGCGACCATCGCCGCCAGCGCATCATTGCGCCATTGGGCGATGACCAAATCGGCGCAGGCGTTGAGCACGCCGGTCAACCCCACGACGAAGGCCCAGGTCAGGGTCACGACGCCGATCAGGTTGTGCAGGTCGAGCCAGCGCACGCGCGTCGATTTGTTCGGGCGCACGGTGGCGAAATCCAGCCGTCTCATGAAGGGGGCGTATAGCACCACTCCGGAAACAATCGCTAATACAAACAGCAAACCCATGAACGCCAACAGCAGCTTTCCGGGCAACCCGGCGTACATATCGACATGCAAACGCAGCATCACCATCATGAAGCCGCCGTTGGCCGAGGGCGTTTCGACCGCTTCCCCAGTACGCGAATCCAGCATGAACGTGTGGGTATCGTTGGGATCGCCGCCCGCCGTTTTGCCCATGAAGGCGTACATGCCGTTGGGTTCGTCTTCATCCCAGCCGAAGTACTGGACGACCTCGCCGGGACGATGGGCTTCAGCGGATTTCACCAATCGCTGAAGGTCCATGCGCGGGGTATCGGCCGGCATTTCCTTGATTTGCGGGGCATCACCCAGCAAATGGTCGATCTCGTGATGGAACACCAGCGGCAGACCGGTGATCGCCAGCATCAGCAGAAACAGCGTGCAGATCAGGCTGCTCCACGTGTGAATGAATGACCAGCGGCGGATGGTTTGGCTCTTCATGGTGCGGGTACCCGGTTGAGCGAAAGCAAAAAGGGCCGCTGTAGCGAGCGGCCCTTGTTTTCAGCAATGGGATTCTAAGCGATTACCATTTGTAGTTCACGCTGGCGAGTACATTGCGGCGGTCGCCGGCATAGCAGTAGAAACCGTCACAGGTGGATAGGTATTCCTTGTCGAACACGTTATTGGCATTGACCGCCACGCTCAGGCCTTTGAGCGAAGTGTTCATGCGTCCCAGGTCGTAATGAACGGCAGCGTCGTAAACCGTATAGGACGAGCTGTGCCCGTCGTCGGTGTCTCGCACGAAGTCCAGGCTTCCGATCGCGATGTTGTCGGTTTCGCCGATGTAGCGTGCGCCGAAGCCCAGTCCGAAGCCATCCAGCAGCCCGGTATGAAAGGTGTAGTCAGCCCATACCGAGGCAGCGTTTTCCGGGGCGAGCGGCAGTGGACGGTTCTTGTCACGCGGGTCAGTGACCTTGGTCATTTTGCTGTTGGCGTAGGTGTAGGACGCTGTGAGCTTGAGCTCGTCAGTGACGTTACCGACCGCTTCCAGTTCGAAACCGCGCACTTTTGCTTCACCCAACGGGCGGGACGTGCCGAAGGTGTCGCTGAGCACGATGTCACGGCGGGTCAGGTCATACGCGGCGGCCGTGAACAGCATGTCGGTGCCTGGCGGCTGATACTTGATGCCTGCTTCATATTGCTTGCCGGTTCCCGGTTTGAAGGCGCTGCTCTGGCCGGTCTGGGCGTTGGCCGCGCCACCTTGCTCGGCCTGGAACGACTCTGCGTAGGAGATATACGGGGTGAAGCCTGAGTCGAAGACGTAGCTCAGAGCCGCGTTGCCGGTGAAGGCACTGTCGGTGCGATCGTCGCGGTCATCGGCCAGGTTGTAGAACTTGGTTTTGGTCTTGAGCAGGTCCTGGCGACCGCCCAGCGTCAGGCGCCAATTGTCGAGCGCCATTTGATCCTGGACGTAGGCGCCGAAATCATCGGTTTTCTGGTTGTAGTTCTGAAATGCGAAATAGGAGACGTTGCTGAAGTCGAGACCATAAGGGTGGGTGATGATGTTGCCATCGGGCGCCGATCCGAACAGCCATTTGTAATTGTGGTTGATGCGCTGGTAATCGGCGCCCAGCAGCAACGTGTGCTTGATGACGCCAGTGTCGAAGTTGGCTTCGAAGTTGTTGTCCAGCGCGAACTGACTGATGTCCTCGTTGACCACGTTGGCACCGCGGCTCAAGGTGCCATCGTCCTGGACGGCAAACGCACTGCCTCCCGAGGTGATGGTCTGGAACGACAGATCGCTCTTGGTGTAGCGCAGGTTTTGGCGGAATTGCCACACGTCATTGAGGCGGTGTTCGAACGCATAGCCCAGCGAATAATAGGTCCGGTCGTAGAACTCCCAGTCCGGATCACCGAGGTTCTCGTGGCTGCCGACCTTGCCCGCGGGCGTGGAAAGACGCGTGCCTTGCAGAGGCAGGAATTGACTGGTCGCACCGGTATCGTCCCGGGTGAACATGCTCAGGAACGTGAGCTTGGTGTCTGGATCGATGTTCCAGGTCAGGCTGGGCGCGATGTTGTAACGCTTGTCGTCGATATGGTCGACGCTGGTGCCGCTGTCGCGGACGACGCCACTGACACGGTATTCGAACGTGTCGGCATCGTCGATCTTGCCCGTGCTGTCGAAACTGATTTGCTTGCGGTTATAACTGCCCACCTGAGCCTGGACCTCATGGCTGGCTTCGGCCTGCGGACGACGACTGACCATGTCCACCAGGCCGCCAGGCGGCGTCTGGCCATACACCGAAGACGCCGGTCCGCGCAGCACGGCTACCCGCTCCAAGTCCCAGGTTTCCATTTTCGGCATTGCGTAAGCGCCTTTCGGCAATGGCAGGCCATCGAGAAACTGGGTCGGCTCGAAGCCGCGAATCTTCAGCCACTCGGCCCGCGTGTCGCTGCCGTAGCTGCTGGCCACCACGCCCGGCATGTAACGCACCGCGTCATCGAGGTTCTGAACGGCGCGGTCCTGCATTTGCTGACGGGTCGCGACCGAGACCGAGCGGGGCGCCTCGGCCAGTGCAGTGTCAGTCTTGGTACCGGCTGCGGTGCGAGTGGCGGCATAGCCCTCGGCAGGCCCCCATGCGCTTTCAAGACCATCCTGACGGCCCTGAATGCTGGTCTCCGGCAACGCCATCACACCTTCCGGCGCGGCGACGAGGCTGTAGGTGCCGGCCGTGGTCTGACTCAGCTGCAAGCCGGTGCCGCGCAAGGCCTGAGCCATCGCACCCGGTGCGTCGAACTGACCCTGGACAGGCGCCGAGGTGCGACCGGCCGCCAAGGCGGGGTCCAGCGAAAGGGCCACACCGGCCTGGCTGGCGATCTGGGTCAGCGTGGTCGACAGCGCGGCGGCAGGCAGGTTGTAGGCACGAACGCTCGATGCCTGCGAGGCCGCCAGCAATGGGTTGCTTGCCAGGGGCGAAGCGAGGGCGACAGCGACGGCCAGCAGGCTCGGGCGCAGATAGGTTTGAAGCGTGCGAGACATGGGCGGCTCCTGAGTGGAAGGGTTCTCAATGCCTATGTGCCGAACGAAAAGGACAAAGTGATAGGGCCGAATCGAAAATAATTTAGATTTACATTTTGACGTATTTTTTGACCGCCGCTGACAGGGCGGGGTCGATTGGGCGATCGGTTGCATGACGGTTCCATCGCCGGCGCGCGTGGGGTCAGGTCTGTCGCTTGAGCACAGATTGCTGCCGCTTTGCGCGCGACTTCGGCCTAGCGCTTGAATCTAGAGCTTGCGGGTTTCCCGGGTGTCGCTGGGGATCACGGTCACCCACCAGTGGGTCCGCGCTTCGATGGCCACGGGTAACGTGGGCGTCAACGCCTTGAGCGCCAGGTCAGTGTCGTTCAGTGGAAAGCTGCCCGTGATGCGCAGGTCTGCGACGCTGGGCGCCACGCTCAGGTAGCCGGGCCGGTAGCGGCTCAGCTCCGCGATAACATCCTTGAGGGGGGCGTTATCCACCACCAACATCCCGCGCAGCCAGGCATCGGCGCCAGGCTCCAGTGCCACCATCGGGCCCAGGCTGTGGCGCTGGATGAGCATCTGCTGGCCTTCGTGCAGGATCATTTCGTTACCGGTGGCGCGAGGATGCGCGGCCACGGCCGATTGCAGGACGCTCAGCAGTGTGCCGTCGTCCCGGCGCTTGACCAGAAATTTCGTTCCCAGGGCGCGCATCTGCCCTTCGTCTGTTTCGACGATGAACGGCCTGGGGTCGTTATGGCTGCCGGTCTCGACGAAAATTTCGCCTGCCTGAAGAATGATCCGACGCTGCTTGGCATCGAACTTCACGTCCAGCGCGCTGTGGGTGTTGAGTCGGATCAAGGTGTGGTCGGACAGCCGAATGGTACGTTGCTCGCCGGTGGCCGTTCGTTGGTCCGCCAGCCAGTAGTCGATCGGCACAAAACGCTCGCCCAGGACCAGGGTCAGCCCCAGGGCGATTGCGATACCGGCCACGCCGCGCCCCAGCTTGCGCATCTGCCGGCTGACACCTTCGCGCGAGCGGATCAAAGCTGACCGTGCGGGGCCGGTGGTGCTGGCGAAACGCTGGTCGAGCATCCCCAATTGTCTCCAGGCGCGGGCATGCTCGTCGCTGGCTGCATACCATTTGGCGAATTCCTCGCGGTCCGCTTCGCTGGCTTGTCCTCCGTCCAGGCAGAGCTGCCAAGCGATTGCGGCGTCGAGCACTTTGGATGAGACGGGGCGGGTGCTGATGCTCATGTCGGTTCGCCGTACAGGGCGACATAGCATTGGCGCGTCCCCTGGGCCAGATACTGGCGCACGCGGGGAACGGAGACCCCGATCATTTGTGCGATTTCGGCGTGGCTCAGGCCGTCCAGCCGACTGTACAGAAACGCGGCCCTTGCCTTGCTGGAAAGCTTGCCCAGTAAACGGTCGATGGTTTTAAGGTCTTCGAGGATCAATTGTTGCTGCTCCAGCGACGGTTGTTCCGCCTCGGGAATCAGCATCAGTTCGTTCAGGTAGGCCTGTTCCAGCGCCGCGCGACGGAAATGGTCGAACAGCAGTCCTTTGGCCACCTGCAACAGAAACGCCCGGGGTTCGCGGGGAGTTTCCAGGCGCTCCCGGCCAAGCAGGCGAGTGAAGGTGTCCTGACTCAGGTCTTCGGCGCGTTGCGGGCAAGCGACGTTTCGTTTCAGCCAAGCCAGCAACCAGCTGCGATGATCGCGATAGAGCGTTCCGACGAGCTGATGTTGAGGACTTTGGAATGACGACACAAGGGCACCGAAGAAAACAAAGTAACTAACGAGAATTATTCGCGATTGTGTCAGAGCGATTGAATGCTGGCAATTGGCGCTTATCGGAACGAGCCGAGCAATTGTTGTGGGAATTGGGAACGGATGCTGTCGGCTGAAGGTGCTTAGGAACGGTACCCATTGCTCCCAGTCTAGCCCGGCTTGTTGCGCACGTGCCAAAGCGCCCCGGTCCGACGATGACGGCATCGCCCTTCAGAATGAATGCGACTGCTGTCTTCGACGCCATTTCGCCAGGCATTGCTCCAACTGTAAGGGGCTGTTTATTCCCTGCTTTCGCGCATGGCTGAAGAGGATCAGCGCCAGTTCGGCGGTCACCAGCGCGTCGGCACTGGCATGGTGACGCTCTTGGGCATGCAAACCAAAAAAAGCCGTCCAGTCATCCAGCCCCGCTTGACGCGCACAGGCCTGGGGACACAACAGCGGCGCCATGTCTGCCACGTCGAAGAATGGATGCTGCAGCTTGTAGCCAAGGCTTTCTTTCAGCGCCCGGCCCAGCATGTGCTGGTCGAAGGGCGCATGAAATGCCAGCAGCGGGCTGTCGCCGACGAATGCCATGAAGTCCAGCAGCGCCTCGACAGGCTCACTGCCTGCGGCGATCGCATCGGGCCCCAGACCGTGAATCAATACACTTGGGCTGAGTTTGTGATCGGCGCGCAGGAGCGTGCGCTCGAACTGCTGGCCCAGATCAATGGCGCCGTCTTCGATCACCACGGCGCCAATGGACAGCACCTGGTCGCGGTTCATGTTCAGGCCGCTGGTTTCCAGATCCAGCACCACCCAGCGCTGGTCGCGCAGCGACGTGTCGCCGAGCGGCGCTGCTTGAGGCAACTCGCTGAGGCGCAGCAGGTGTTCGGCGAGCAACTCGGGTGCCGGGTTGTGCCTGGCGTGTTTGAACCACTGAAACAGCTTCATCGATCGGTCGCTTAAAGTTGATAACGCAAGGTCAAGCTGGATTGCAGACGCTGCGCCTGTCGAAACGATTCACGGAGGATGCGCCGATCCAGATGGTTCAACACATCCGGGTCGATCCGGTTCGAGTACGGCAGGTTTTGTCGGCCCTGTAGCTGGTGCTGTTGCATTCGGGTCTGCTGAATGAAGTGATACGCCTCTTCATAAGCGGCGCCATCCAGCGGATCGATGACGCCCTTCGCGACCAGTTGGCGCAGGCGTTCAAGGGTGTTGTTGGCGGGCACGCCATTGGCCAGCGCCAACAGCCGGGCGCCGTCGACGAACGGGGTCAGTCCCTGGGTCTTGAGGTCCAGCGTGTCTTTTTCGCTGCCTTTACGGGCTACCACGAAGTCTTTGAAACGCCCCACCGGCGGTCGCTGACGAAGGGCGTTGTCGGCCATCATGCGCTGAAACAGCTTGTTGTCTGCCACTTGGTCCAGAATGCTTTGGCGCAGTTGCTCGCCACCGCTCTCATCGCCCCAGACCACCCGCAAGTCAAAGTAGATGCTGGACGACAACAGGTTCTCCGGGGTCGCCTCACGAATGAAGCCGCTGAAGCGACGCGCCCACTCAATGCGTGACAGGCACAGCTCAGGGTTGCTGGCCATGATTCCGCCTTTACACAAAGCAAAGCCACACAGCGCGAGCGCTTGGGTAATGCGATCGGCAATTGGCAGCAGACGGCCGCGAATCTCGGCGGCATGGGCCGCGTCCCTGGCTTCGAAAAGAATGCCATTGTCTTGATCGGTGTACAGGGTCTGTTCGCGACGCCCTTCGCTGCCGAAGCACAGCCAACTGAACGGGATACCGGGGTCGCCTTTTTCCTCCAGTGTCAGCTCGATGACCCGACAGACCATGTGATCGTTGAGCAAGGTGATGATCTGGGTGATTTGGGTCGACGAAGCGCCGTGGGCCAGCATGCGATCCACCAACTGCACGATATCGCCGCGCAGGTTGCTCAGTGCATCGATACGCGGGGCGGTGCGAATGGTGCGTGCCAGGTGCACCAGGTCCACTCGCTGCAGGGAAAACAGGTCACGCTCGGAGACCACGCCGCACAGGCGGTTGTCTTTGACCAGGCAGACGTGGGCGATGTGCCGTTCGGTCATGGCGATGGCCGCGTCGAACGCACTGGCATCCGGGCTCAGATGGAAAGGCGATTGAATCATGCTGCGGCTGATGGGGTCTGCGAAGTCGGCGTGGACGTCGGCCACCACCTGCCGTAAATCACGCAGGGTGAAGATGCCCAAGGGTGCCTTGGCTTGATCGACGATCACGATGCTGCCCACCTGCTGCTCGTCCATCAGTTTGACCGCGTCGCGCAGGGGCGTGTCCGCGGAGCAGGTCACGGGGTGTCGCATCGCCAGTTCACCCAGCCGCGTGTTCAGGGAATATTGCGTCCCCAGTGTTTCCACCGCCTTCTGCTTGACTTGCTGGTTCACCTGCTCCAGCAGACTGCTCACGCCGCGCAGCGCAAAGTCGCGGAAGCTACTGGAAAGCGCAAACAGCTTGATGAACGCCTGTTTGTTCAATTGCAGGCAGAACGTATCTTCACCTGCAAGGTGTTCGGTCCGGGTGGCACGTTCGCCCAACAGGGCGGCCAATGGAAAACATTCGCCGGTGGTGATTTCGAATGTGGTTTCAGTGCCGCCCTTGGCCGAGTGCGGGCGCTCTCCGACAACGCGACCTTGCTTGACGATGTAGAAGTGCTCTACTGGCCCATCGCCAGGCTTGATGATGCTCTCATCCGTAGCGTAGAAACGCAGCTGGCATTGTTCGACCAGGTAGGCGAGGTGGGCGTGCTCCATCTGGCTGAACGGCGGGAATTTTTGCAGGAATTGCATGGTCCCGTGAATGTTCTGCAGCACGGCTGTCTTGCCTGCCTGGGTGAAAGCGTCCGCTTTGCTCATGACCGATACCGCTTGTTTTTATGGCCCCATGGTCAACCGCTTATCGGGCAGTGCCCATTGGACGTAAGTCTTAGGCATCCAATCGACAGTGGAGTGCGATGTTCGCTTGGTGTAGAACCGCATCACGTAACGGCTGTGTAGGTCTGGTTGCAAGCCAGCAAAGGGATGCAGCGTATCGGTCTGATGACGCTGTCAGTATGAAGTCGACGGGAAGATGAGACGGGTATGTTCGATCACGACATTTTGAGTGATGAAGAGCGCGATGCCCTCAATGAGGTCATGCTGGCGCCTCCATCGCAATCGCCACAACGGGTGTTGATCGTCGATGACGATAAGGATGCCCGGGAAATTCTGGCCGAGATTCTCAGCCTCAATGACATCAGTTGCATCACGGCGGCGGGCGGGACCAGCGCCATGCATTTGCTGCAGACCCGACCTTCCATAGCGCTGTTGATCACTGACCTGCGGATGGCCCCTTGCGACGGTCTGGACCTGATTCGCCAGGTCAGGGATTCGGAGCGCGCTGCGATGCCGATCATTATCGTGTCGGGCGACGCTCACTTGCGCGATGCCATCGACGCAATGCACCTCAGCGTGGTGGATTTTCTGCTCAAGCCGATCAACACCAAGCAGTTGCTGCAGGTGGTGAAACGCGAGTTGGGGATGGCATGACGGCAAGTGTCGATCCGTAGTCCAGTCTCTCGCGTGATGGCCGAAGGCACGGCAGTCGGTCCTGGCCGATAAAAAAGACGGTGTGCCTGGCAGACACACCGTCTTCGTTTCCCCGGCTCAGCGAGCGTTTTTGGCCTTGAACTCGCGGCGGCGGCGATGCAGCACCGGCTCGGTGTAGCCGTTCGGTTGTTTCGTGCCTTCGATCACCAATTCGACCGCCGCCTGGAAGGCGATATTGCTGTCGAAGTCCGGTGCGAGCGGGCGGTATAGCGCGTCATGGGCGTTTTGTCGGTCAACAACCGGCGCCATGCGCTTGAGGCTATCCATCACCTGGCGCTCGCTGACCACGCCGTGGCGCAACCAGTTGGCGATGAGCTGGCTGGAAATCCGCAGCGTTGCACGGTCTTCCATCAGGCCGACATCATTGATGTCCGGCACCTTCGAGCATCCCACGCCTTGATCGATCCAGCGCACCACGTACCCCAAGATGCCCTGCGCGTTGTTGTCCAATTCGTTCTGGATTTCTTCAGGTGTCCAGTCGGTATTCGGGGCCAGCGGGATGGTCAGGATATCGTCCACCGATGCCGGTGCGCGCTGCGCCAGTTCAGCCTGACGGGTAAACACATCGACCTTGTGATAGTGCAAGGCGTGCAGCGCTGCGGCGGTCGGTGACGGGACCCAGGCGGTATTGGCCCCGGCCAAGGGGTGAGCGATTTTCTGCTCGAGCATGGCGGCCATCAGGTCTGGCATCGCCCACATGCCTTTGCCGATCTGCGCACGCCCTGGAAGGCCGCATTTGAGGCCGATATCGACGTTGGAATTCTCGTAAGCGCCAATCCACTTTTCGGCCTTCATCTGCGCCTTGCGCACGACTGGGCCGGCCTCCATCGACGTGTGGATCTCGTCACCGGTGCGATCCAGAAAACCGGTATTGATGAACACGACGCGCTCACTCGCGGCCTTGATGCAGGCTTTCAGATTGACCGTCGTCCGTCGTTCTTCATCCATGATTCCGACCTTCAGCGTGTTGCGCGGCAGGCCCAGCACGTCTTCGACGCGACCAAACAGTTCGTGTGTGAACGCGACCTCTTCCGGACCATGCATCTTCGGTTTGACGATGTACACCGACCCCGTGCGGCTGTTGGCTCGGGAGGTATTGCCGTTGAGGTTGTGGATGGCGGCCAGGCTGGTCAGCAGACCGTCGAGAATGCCTTCAGGCACCTCATTACCCTGATTGTCGAGAATCGCGTCGATGGTCATCAGATGCCCGACATTGCGCACGAACAGCAGCGAACGTCCATGCAGCGTCACAGGCTCGCCTTTTGGCGAGGTGTAGACCCGATCCGGATGCATGGTGCGGGTGAACGTTGTACCGCCTTTGGCCACTTCTTCGGCCAGATCCCCCTTCATCAGGCCCAGCCAGTTGCGATAGACCACCACCTTATCCTCGGCGTCGACGGCGGCGATGGAGTCCTCGCAGTCCATGATCGTGGTCAGCGCCGCTTCCATTAGCACGTCTTTGACACCTGCCGCGTCGGTCTGGCCGACCGGACTGCCAGCGTCGATCTGGATTTCGAAGTGCAGGCCATTGTGTTTCAGGAGCAGCGCAGTGGGGGCCGAGGCTTCCCCTTGAAAGCCGATGAGTTGCGTGTCATCACTCAGACCGGTGTTGCTGCCGTCCTGGAGGCCGACAATCAGCACCCCGTCGACGATCTTGTAGCCGGTGGAGTCGACGTGGGAACCGGTCGCCAAAGGGGCGGCTTCGTCGAGAAACGCCCGAGCGAACGCAATGACTTTATCGCCCCGAACCTTGTTGTATCCCTTGCCTTTTTCCGCGCCGCCTTCTTCGGAGATGGCGTCGGTGCCATACAGCGCATCGTACAGCGAGCCCCAACGGGCATTGGATGCGTTGAGGGCGAAGCGGGCGTTCATGACCGGGACCACCAGTTGCGGCCCGGCCATGGAGGCTATTTCTTCGTCGACGTTTTGCGTCGTGATCTGGAAGTCTGCCGCTTCCGGCAGCAAGTAGCCGATCTCCTGCAAAAAGGCCTTGTAGGCCTTGGCGTCGTGCGCTTTACCGGCATTGGCCTGGTGCCAGGCGTCGATGCGCGCCTGGAAGTCGTCACGTTTGGCGAGCAGGGCTTTGTTCTTCGGGGCCAACTCATGGATCAGCTTGTCGGCACCGGCCCAGAATGCAGTGGCGTCGATGCCGGTCCCGGGGATCGCCTCGTTGTTCACGAATTCCAGAAGGACTTTGGCGACCTTAAGACCACCGACTTGAACGTGTTCAGTCATTGCTTGCCTCACTCTGCTTAGCTATGTGCGCTTCGAGCGCTCTCTTGTTAAAGCCATCGTGATCGCCGCTTACCCTTGCCAGAACATGCCCTGTCAGGCGGCTGGGCCGAAGGGGTAACCTGAAACGAGGCGTGATCCACTTTGCGGAACAGGCTTTCAGGGGCGGCGATGCTAAGTCAGGCATTGTTTCTTCGTTGTGGTAGTGCTTATGTAGTGAACGCTGCCGGATACTACATGATGAGTTGCGTTGTGAAAATCAGACTAAATATGTCACCAAGCGACTGAATCTCTTCGCAGAGTCACATCAAGGTTACGGATGTTCTCAAGAAGAGGGTGAATTGTTCCATGGATTTGAATAAATAGTACACAAAATGTTTCCTCAGGCCTCAATCGCGCATTGGGTGCGGTTGCCTATACTCGGTCGATCCCTGTGCAGGCTTCGTTCATCGGCTTGTACTCACAAGACCATCAGGAGTGGACCATGGACTATCTCATTGCGACCGTATTCGCCCCAGACAAACCTGGGGTGGTCGAGCGGATCGCCTCATGCATCGCAAATCACGGCGGCAATTGGCTGGAAAGCCGTATGAGCCATCTGGCGGGGCAGTTCGCCGGAATCGTGCGCATCGGGGCGCCCCTCGAGGGCCAACCTGCCTTGAAGGCGGCTTTGCAAGAACTGACGATCCACGGCATTCGCGTGCAATTCGCGGAATTGGGCAATGAGCCAGTAAATGCGTGGAAGCCAATCAGCATGGAATTGGTGGGAAACGATCGGCCCGGAATCGTGCGTGACCTGTCTCGAGTGTTGTCCGAGCAAGGGGTTAACGTTGAAGAACTGGAGACGAGCGTGGAGCCGGCCCCGATGAGCAGCGAGCTGCTGTTTCGTGCCCACGCATTGCTGGGCCTACCTGCGGGCCTTTCGCTGGAGACGTTACAGGAACGGCTTGAGACCTTGGCCGATGAGTTGATGGTGGAGCTGAACCTGGAGCACGACCCTCTTTAAGCCAGCCTCTCGACACCCATGAGGCACTTATTCAGTTTTTTGATGCGTCTGCCTGTGGATAACCTGCGGACACCCGTATGCGGCCCTTGCGCTGCAAGCCTTTGATGTGATTGATCAAAAAACAGGCAATTTCGTCGGCTTGTGCACAAATAGGTTGAACGAGGGTGTGGATAACCTGAGCAAACATCGCTGCAGGCCGCAAGCAGCTGGCCTGTAGCGAAGTGGTTGTTTTTTGATCAGCGTTGCGCGCGTCGTCGGGTCGCCATGAGGGCGTCGGCACTGTAGACAATCAGCCCCGCCCAGATGAAGCAGAAGGTGACAACGGTGGTGGAGGGCAGTTGTTCGCCGAACACCAAGACCGCGAGTGACAAGACCAGCATCGGCGCGATGTACTGCAAAAAGCCCAGGGTGGCGTAGGGCAAATGCCGAGCAGCCGCGTTGAAACACACCAGCGGGACGAGCGTGACGGGACCTGCTGCGGCCAGCCAGATGGCTTCTGATGTCGTCCAGAATTCGGCTTGCGCGCTGTGCGCCATCGGGTTGAACAACAACCAGCCGATCGCAAGCGGCACCAGAATCCAAGTCTCAACCACTAAGCCCGGGAGCGCTGCCACCGGCGCTTTTTTGCGGATCAGACCGTAAAAACCGAAGCTGAGGGCCAGGGCCAGCGAAATCCAAGGCAGGCTGCCGACCTGCCAGACCTGCTGCAACACGCCGATCAGCGCGAACGTCACCGCCACCCATTGCAGCGGGCGGAGCCTCTCGCGCAGCAGCACCATGCCCAGCATCACGTTGATCAGTGGGTTAATGAAATACCCCAGACTGGCCTCGACCATGTGGTTGTTGTTCACCGCCCAGACGTAGATCAGCCAGTTGATGGCGATCAGCGAACCGCTGCCGGTGAGAATCGCCAGGCGTTGAGGGTTCTCCCGCAACTCACGCCACCAGCCGGGGTGTTTCCACACGAGCAGCAGCAGCGAGCCGAAGACGGCCGACCAGATGGCGCGGTTCACGATGATCTCAATGGCAGGCACGGCAGACAGCAGTTTGAAGTAGATCGGAAACAGCCCCCAGATGATGTAGGCGCTGAGGCCCAGAACGTACCCGCGACGCGGGTTGGCAGCTTGCATGGGTGGTCCTTCGGCAAGTGTTTTCGTGATGCGGTAGCGGTCAAAACAGCTTCAACGGTTCTTCGTTCAACGCCGCCAGTTGTTCTCGCAGCGCCAGCACCTGATCTCCCCAATAGCGTTCGGTACCGAACCAGGAAAAACTGTGGGGGAAAGCAGGGTCGTCCCAACGACGAGCGAGCCACGCGCTGTAGTGCAGCAGGCGCAATGCTCGCAGCGGTTCGATCAGCGCAAGTTCGCGCGGGTCGAAATCGTGGAATTCGTTGTAGCCGTCCATCAGTTCCGATAACTGGCTCAGACAATCCTGACGACTGCCGGCGAGCATCATCCAGATGTCCTGAACGGCAGGCCCCATGCGGCAGTCATCCAGATCGACGATATGGAAAATGTCATCGCGGGTCATCATGTTCCCGGGGTGACAATCGCCATGCATGCGGATGTTCTGATGCGGGATCGCGGCATAGGCGTCTTCGATACGCTTGAGCAAATCCTTGGCAACGGATTCGTAAGCAGGGAGCAAGCTGCGGGGGATCGCGTCATGTTCCAGCAGGTAGTTCAGTGAGTCCTGACCGAAGTTCTTCACGCCCAACGCTTCGCGGTGTGCGAACGGACGCGCAGCGCCTACCGCATGGATACGCCCCAACAACTGACCGAGGCGATAAAGCTGATCCAGATTGCCGGGCTCCGGTGCTCGACCGCCTCTTCGGGGGAAGAGCGTAAAGCGAAACCCAGCGTGTTCGAATAGCGTCTGGCTATTGTGGACAAGGGGCGCCACGACCGGGATTTCCACCTCGGCGAGCTCGGCGGTGAAGCTGTGCTCTTCGAGGATGGCCTCGGTGGTCCAGCGACCGGGACGGTAAAACTTGGCGATCAGTGGCTGGCCATCTTCGATGCCGACTTGATAGACGCGGTTCTCGTAGCTGTTGAGCGCCAGAATACGCGCGTCGCTGACGAAGCCGATGCTCTCGACCGCGTCCAGCACCAGATCCGGGGTAAGTGTTTCAAAGGGGTGGGCCATACTGACTCCTGCGCGCGGCAGGGGCCGCGTCGGGCCAGTGATGGTAACTCAGCCGTGGCTTGGCCGACACACCGCGTGACGGCCATTGCACGGCAGCCCCTGTTTAGGGGCGTCTGACGCATGCCGACGCTCTCCAGACGCTGAGGAGGGGTCGTGCATTCCGGTTGCTGACTTAGCCCCCGATTTCCCCGCCGTCGTCCCGCGTGATCACCATCACCGAGGATCTGGGTGTGCCATTCGGCAAATGGTCTGGGAAGGTGGAGCCGCCTTTCTCCCCGGGGTGCTGGATTCCCACGAACAGCGCTTTGTGATCCGGTGCGAAGGTAATCCCCGTCACCTCGCAACCAACCGGGCCCACCATGAATCGACGGATTTCTCCGCTGGCGGGGTCGGCGCAAAGCATCTGGTTGTTACCCATGCCTGCAAAATCTCCCGCATTCGAGTAGTCACCATCGGTGAGGATCCACAGGCGACCCGCCTTGTCAAAACCCAGCCCGTCCGGGCTGTTGAACATGTTTTGCGGCGTGATCTGACTGGAGCCGCCTTGAGGTGTGCCCGCATGCACCTCCGGATTACCCGCGACGACGAACAGATCCCATGAAAATGCCAGCGCCGCCGCATCCGACCCCTTTTCCTGCCATCGCAGAATCTGCCCGTATTGATTCTTTTCCCGCGGGTTCGGGCCGCCGACGGGCTGCCCGTCCTCGCCCCGTTTGACGTTATTGGTCAGCGTGCAATACACCCGCCCATCGGTGGGGCTGACCACGATCCATTCCGGGCGGTCCATGCGCGTGGCCTTGACGACGCTGGCGGCCAGGCGCGCGTGAATCAACACCTCGGCCTGGCTGGCAAAGCCGCTGGAAGCCTCGATGCCGTTCTTGCCATGGGTCAGCTCAATCCACCGGCCACTGCCTTTGGGATGGTCCGGATCGGCATCGCCGTCATCGAACTGCGCGACGTACAGCGTGCCGTGATCGAGCAGGTTTCGATTGGCCTTGGGGTTGCTCCGATCGATTGTGTCGCGGCTGATGAATTTGTAGATGAACTCGCCGCGTTCGTCATCGCCCATGTACACCACCACGCGGCCGTCTTTGGCTTCGGTGACCGCTGCGTTTTCATGCTTGAATCGGCCCAGGGCGGTGCGCTTGACTGGCGTGGACGAAGGGTCGAACGGGTCGATTTCCACCACCCAGCCGTGGCGGTTCATTTCGTTGGGGTTCTTCGCCACGTCGAAACGCGGGTCATGAGGATGCCAGTTCACGTCCTTGCTGGTGGCCACGACGCCGTAACGCTTGGCTGCTGCATCGGACGTCTGAGCTGGATCGCTGCTGCCGAAGCAGTCAGTGAAATTTTCTTCGCACGTCAGGTAGGTGCCCCATGGTGTTTTGCCATTAGCGCAGTTCTGAAAGGTGCCCAGCACACGTGTACCCGTGCTATCGGCGGCGGTCTTCAACCAAGCGTGGCCGGCGGCAGGGCCGCTCAGGCGAAGCGGCGTGTTGCCATGGATGCGCCGGTTGTAGGGTGAGCCCTGGACAAATTGCCATTGGTTGCCCTCACGCTGTACTTCAATGACCGAAACCCCTTCGCTGGCCAGGGCTTTTTCTACGTCGTGAGCCGATTGCGGGTTTTTGCCGTGGTCGAAGAGATAGCGGTAATTGGTGTACTCATTGTTGATCGCTAACAGCGCGCGCTTGGCGGTGGAAGGGTTGTCACCCGGGAAAGTGAACAGACTCATGCCGTCATTGTTGTCGCCGAATTGCAGCGCTTGAGCCTCGGCCGTACCTTGGCCGTGCGGGTCGAATGCGGGGCCGCCCTTATGCAAGGGCTGGCCCCAACTGATCAACACAGAAGCGGTGTACCCCGGCGGCAGGGTGATGCTGTCTGCGGTAGAGGAGGGGATGCTGTCAAAGCCCATCAGCGCGCTATGGCCTGCGCTGACACTCGCAGCCAACACGCTGCGGCTCAGCAAATCGCCACCCAGAAACATGGCGGCGCCGCACAGTGCGCCTGCGCCAATGAAGCCGCGGCGGGTCAGGCCGGTGTCATGACGAGTGACGAGGGTTTCGAGGTCGGTGGGCTGATGCGCTTCTAATAATTTCATCACGGGGCTTCCTGCGGTTTTGGCGCAAACCTTATTCAGCCCGGATGACGCTATTGTGTCCGTTCAATGACAGCACTGAGCGTCGATGCCCCACCCTGCCTACGATTACAGCGGCGTGCCGATCAACACGGACGATGGGGCGAAATGAACGTCCACTTCGCTGCCCTGCTTTAAATTCAAAGCGTTGAGATGATCGGGCTCCGCCATCGCGCACAATATCTGACCGCCTGACAGCCCAATTTTCACTTCACTTGGGCCGTCCTCTCCCTCGAGCACCGCCTCGATATTGCCAGACAAGCAATTGTGTCCAGTTGTTACGGCGTGGCCGGCGGGCATCATGGTCAACCAACTGGCCTTGATCAAAGCGAACACGTGAACGCCTTTTTCCAGCCCTAGCCGCTGACTGCTGTCGCGAGTGACTTGCACGTCGATCCGCAGGTCCCCTGCCATGATTAGTCTGATCATGTCATTGCGCCCAAATGGCGTAATGCTTTCGACTTCGCCGTGCAGTTGATTGCGTGCGCTGGTGCGAAGCATCAGGCGGCCCAACAACGCCAGATCGTCAGATGCCTCGGGCGTCTCCAGGAGCTGAGTCTGCAAGGCCTGCAAACGCTGGTACAAACGCAGAACCCGTTCGCCTTCATTCGACAGTTTCGCCCCGCCCCCGCCACGGCCGCCCACGCTGCGCTCGACCAGCGGCTTCTGCGCCAGATTGTTCAGCTCATCGATGGCATCCCAAGCCGCCTTGTAGCTCAACCCCGCGCTCTTCGCGGCACGGGTAATCGAGCCCTGCTCGGCAATGTGCTGCAACAGCGCGATGCGATGCGGGCGGCGGACCATGTGTTGAGTGAGGGAAGGGGGCAAAGACATGCTGGGGGTCGGCAGAGGGTGAATGAATAGGAGCGTCAGTGTAATCCAAAATTTTTCAGCAAGCGGTGACTGAAGGTGGTCTGGGTTCGGTAGCGCTTGAGGTGCGGCAGCGCTGCTTGATCGAGCGCTTTGCGCGCAGGTCTTTCGATTTCACTGTCCGGGCTTCGCTGTGCGCGCCAAGCAATACAGATCCACCCGTTTCGCACCGGCTTGTCGCAGCAGTCGGGCGAGGGTGTCGGCGGTCGAGCCGGTTGTCATGACGTCGTCGATCAGCGCGATGTGTTTCCCGGACACCTTCGCCGGCATTGGCAGCACGAACGCATCCCGAAGGTTCCGTCTCCTGGCTTTGGCGTTCAGGCTCTGCTGCGCAGGCGTGTCCTTTATCCGCTTGACCAGGGTTTCATCCACGTCGAGGTTCATCACTGAACCTAACCAGTTCGCGATCATGGCGGCCTGGTTGTAACCGCGTTGGCGCAATCGTCCATCGGCCAGAGGGACGGGCATCAGCAACTCCGGGCGCTCGAGGTCTTCTTCGAAGCGGTGACGCAATGTCTGGCTGAGGAGTTCAGCCAGCAAGCGCCCCAGCGGCCATTTGCCTTGGTGCTTGAAGCGTGTGACCAGCGCGTCGATAGGGAAGTCGTACAGCCACGGCACGATAACTTCGCTGAAGGCTGGTGGGTGTCGAACGCATTGCGCGCATGTCAAACCGGACATCGGCATGGGCAGCGCGCAGTGGTCGCAGAAGTCGATCAACCATGGCAACTCGCTTTCACACGCGGTGCAAATGGGAAGAGTGGTATCCGTTCGCTCGTCGCACAGCAAACAGGTCTGTACGTTTTTTAACCAGATGTAAACCTGGCCTCCTTCGTGTGGTTGACAGCGCATGGGACTTCCTTAAAGATGCCGAACATCCGTGTTATGCCTGTGGTTTTTCTGGTATCGCCTGCCGAGCGAGCCGCCCGGGTACTCGCCTAAAAGTCATGAAGGAGCCGCCCATGAGCGCCAGTATCAATGCCACTTTGCGTCACGACTGGACCTTACCCGAGGTCAAGGCGTTGTTCACACAGCCCTTCAATGACCTGCTGTTTCAGGCGCAAACCGTGCATCGCGCTCATTTCGACGCCAATCGTGTTCAAGTCTCGACGCTGCTGTCGATCAAAACCGGCGCATGCCCGGAAGACTGCAAGTACTGCCCTCAGTCCGGCCACTACAACACCGGGCTTGAAAAAGAAAAGCTGATGCAGGTCCAGCAAGTGTTGGAGGAAGCGGCGCGCGCCAAGGCCATTGGTTCGACCCGTTTCTGCATGGGTGCCGCCTGGAAGCACCCCTCTGCGAAAGACATGCCCTATGTGCTGGAGATGGTCAAAGGCGTGAAAGCCATGGGGCTGGAAACCTGCATGACGCTCGGCAAGCTCGATCAGGATCAGACCAAGGCCCTGGCCGAGGCCGGGCTGGACTACTACAACCACAATCTGGACACCTCGCCGGATTTCTATACGCGCATCATCACCACCCGCACCTACAGCGAGCGCTTGGAAACGCTGGCCTATGTGCGTGACGCGGGCATGAAGATCTGTTCGGGCGGCATTCTGGGCATGGGTGAGTCGCTGGACGATCGCGCCAATTTGCTGATTCAGTTGGCCAACTTGCCAGAGCACCCCGAGTCGGTGCCCATCAACATGTTGGTGAAAGTCGCGGGCACGCCGCTCGCCAATGCGGAGGACGTCGATCCCTTCGATTTCATTCGGATGCTCGCCGTGGCGCGCATTCTCATGCCGAAATCGCACGTCCGCCTTTCAGCTGGCCGTGAGGCGATGAATGACCAAATGCAGGCCTTGGCGTTTTTCGCCGGTGCCAACTCGATCTTCTACGGCGACAAGCTGCTGACCACTGCCAACCCACAGGCCGACAAAGACATGCTCTTGTTCTCCCGGCTCGGGATTCAGCCGGAAGCCCGCGAAGAGCATTCGGACGAGGTGCATCAAGCGGCGATCGAGCAGGCATTGGTGGAGCAAATGAGCAGCGAACTGTTTTACGACGCGGCAGTTTAAGGTCGACGTTACTCAGTTGATTGATCGACACACTCCCTGTGGGAGCGATTTCACCCATGCTGGGCTTGGGCGCGGCCTTGCGATCATGGCCCGGTTCGCTCTTTCAGGCGCGGCGTCCATTTTGATTCCGCGATTTGAATTCACGAGGCTTGCATGTCCTTCGATCTGAGCGCACGTCTCGCTGCCCGGCGTGCCGAGCACCTCTACCGACAACGTCCGCTGCTGCAGAGCCCTCAAGGCACGCAAGTGGTAGTCGACGGCAAGCCGCTGCTCGCGTTCTGTAACAACGATTACCTGGGGCTGGCCAGTCACCCTGCCGTCATCGACGCTTGGAAAACCGGCGCTGAGCGCTGGGGCGTTGGCGGGGGAGCATCGCATCTCGTGATCGGCCACAGCACGCCGCACCATGCACTGGAAGAGGCGTTGGCCGAATTCACCGGGCGCCCGCGCGCGTTGCTGTTTTCCAATGGCTACATGGCCAACCTTGGCGCTGTGACCGCTTTGGTGGGGCAGGGTGATACCGTCCTGGAAGACCGCCTCAATCATGCCTCGCTGCTCGACGCGGGGTTGCTCAGCGGCGCGCGGTTTTCGCGCTATCTGCACAACGATCCAGACAGCCTCAAGAGCCGCCTGGAAAAGGCCACGGGCGATACGTTAGTGGTAACTGACGGCGTCTTCAGCATGGACGGCGATGTCGCCGATCTGCCCGCACTCGCCCGGGCTGCCAAGGCGAGGAACGCTTGGCTGATGGTCGACGATGCTCACGGTTTCGGCCCACTGGGCGCGCAAGGCGCGGGAATCGTCGAGCACTTCGGACTGACTGTCGACGACGTCCCGGTGCTGATCGGCACGCTCGGCAAATCCTTTGGCACGGCAGGGGCCTTCGTGGCTGGGAGCGAGGAACTGATCGAGACCCTGATCCAATTCGCTCGGCCCTATATCTACACCACCAGCCAACCTCCCGCACTGGCCTGTGCAACGTTGAAAAGCCTTGAATTGCTGCGTACGGAAGACTGGCGTCGCGAGCATCTGCAATCGCTGATCAAACAGTTCCGCGAAGGCGCGCAGGCATTGGGACTTAGGCTGATGGACAGCTTCACCCCGATCCAGCCGATCCTCATCGGTAGCAGTGACCGGGCCTTGCGCTTGTCGCAGATGCTGCGCGAGCGGGGGGTGATGGTCACTGCGATCCGCCCGCCTACCGTGCCCGTCGGCAGTGCTCGACTGCGGGTGACCTTGTCTGCGGCACACAGCGCTGCTCAAGTGCAGCTATTGTTGCAAGCATTGGAGCAGTGCTATCCGTTGCTGGCGCTTGACTCGAACGGCAGGGATGAACCGGAGGAGCCTTACGATGCGTGATCGATTGATCCTGTTGCCTGGTTGGGGGCTTGGCGTGTCTCCACTGGAACCGCTGGCGGCGGCGTTGCGCGGACTCGATGAGCATCTGCACGTTGACATCGAGCCCCTGCCGGACTTGCAAAGCGACGACCTGAACGAATGGCTCGACGAGTTGGATGCCACCCTTCCGGACAATGCCTGGCTTGGCGGTTGGTCATTAGGCGGCATGCTGGCGACCGAGCTGGCCGCGCGACGCGGCGAACGTTGTTGCGGGTTGGCGACGTTCGCCAGCAATGTCTGTTTCGTCGCCCGCAGCCAGTGGCCGAATGCGATGCCCCAGACGGACTTCGATGGCTTCATTGCCGGTTGCAAGATCGATCCGCAGAACACCCTCAAGCGTTTCAGCTTACTGTGCGTACAAGGCGCCGAAGAGCCTCGCGCTCTGTCCCGGCAGCTCAAGGCTGGTGCTCCATTGGCCTCCAGCGCGGGGCTGATCGAAAGCCTTAAATTGCTCGAACAAATGGATACCCGTGCAGCATTGCACACCTATCGGGGCCCCCAGTTGCATTTGTTCGGTGGCCTGGACGCCTTGGTGCCGGCCGAGGCGTCTGCGGATTTACTGACGCTGATGCCGGACATAGAAGTTGGTGTCATCGAGCAGGCCAGCCACGCGTTCATTCTCGAAAACCCTCATGGCGTCGCGGCAGCGGTCCAGGCGTTCCTACACGAGTCCGGTGATGACTGATCTTTCCCACTGTGCGGTGCTCAAGGCCGTGAAGCAGAAACAGGCGAACTTCCAAAATCATCTGCCCGACAAGCGCCAGGTGGCTGCATCGTTTTCCAAGGCCGCAGCCAGTTACGACAGTGTTGCAGAACTGCAACGCGCGGTGGGCACCGAGCTCATGTCGCGTCTGCCCGCCACGTCCCCTGCGCGTTGGCTGGATCTGGGCAGCGGCACGGGATACTTCAGCCGCCTGCTTGCCCAGAGCTTCCCCGACAGCGAAGGCATCGCGCTGGACATCGCCGAAGGCATGCTGCAACACGCCAGGCCTTTGGGCGGTGCGGGGCATTACCTCGCCGGTGATGCGGAAAACCTGCCCTTGAAGGACGCCAGTGTCGGATTGATTTTCTCCAGCCTGGCTGTGCAGTGGTGTGGGGACTTTGCCGCGGTGTTATCCGAGGCCAAGCGCGTGTTGCAGCCGGGTGGGCTATTGGGTTTTGCCAGCCTGTGCGTCGGCACCCTTCAGGAGTTGCGCGACAGTTGGCGAGCTGTGGACGGTCGGGTGCATGTCAACCGGTTCAGGGCGTTGGAGGAGTACCAACGACTTTGCGCCGCCAGCGGCATGCAGGTCCGCAGCGTAAATGTGTTACCTCATGTGTTGCACTACCCGGATGTCCGCAGCCTGACCCATGAGCTCAAGGCACTGGGCGCGCACAATATCAATCCAGGGCGTCCAGACGGGCTGACCGGCAGGGCGCGTATTCAAAGGCTGATCGCGGCGTACGAAGGCTACCGGAAGGAAAACGGGCTGCCGGCGACTTATCAGGTCGTTTATGCCGTGCTGGAAAAAACAGCAACGGTTTAAAGAATGATGAGCTTCACCAGCGTCGCTCACCCGAGCGCTATAGTCAGTGGGCAACAGTTTGAAAACATCTGAACGAAAGGTCGCCACGATGAGTGCTGCGTATTTCATCACGGGAACCGACACCGAGGTGGGCAAGACCACCATTTCCACCGGGCTGCTGTATGCGGCCCGGCAATCCGGATTGAGCACGGCGGCAGGTAAGCCCGTCGCATCGGGCTGCGATGTGAAGCCTAAAGGCCTGCGCAACTCAGATGCCGTCGCATTGCGCGGGGAGTGCTCGGTTGAACTGACCTACAACGAGGTCAACCCGGTTGCCCTGCAGCCGGCCATCGCCCCGCATCTGGCCGCCCGTGAAGCGGGCATTGCGCTGACCGTGCAATCGCTGCTCGAGCCTATGCGCCACATTCTGGGGAAGAACGCTGACTTTACCGTGATCGAAGGCGCGGGAGGCTGGCGCGTGCCGCTGGCAGACCAAGCCAACCTTTCGGACTTGGCCATTGCGCTGCGGTTGCCCGTGATTCTGGTGGTGGGCGTGCGCCTGGGGTGCATCAACCATGCGCTGCTGACCGCTGAAGCCATTGCCTCTGACGGATTGCAACTGGCAGGGTGGGTGGCCAACATCATCGATCCGAAGACTTCCCGCCTGGAAGAGAATCTCGCGACCCTGGCCGAACGGCTGCCTGCCCCCTGCTTGGGACGCGTCCCCCACTTGAAAAAGCCCACGCCGGAAACGGTGGCGGGGCATCTGCATCTGGAGTTGCTGGATTAGCCGGAATGTGGCAGGACGCACGCCTGAGCGGTCCCAAGCTGTGACCTCTATCACAAGGCCCAATGCCATTAGTCTTTTTGCTGGGTGTTTCGCCGTCGTTACTGGTTTAATGACGTTGTTCGTTTTTTGAACAAGGGACTCAGGTCATGCAGATTTCTCTGAACAACACGCTGTATCCGGGGTTGACCGCCATCCAGGTGGGTCAGGACCGAGTGGATCAGGCTGCGACACAACTGGCGAGTCCAGCGAGCGAGGTGTCGGGCCGTAGTCAGTCTTCCGACTATCAACTTGAACGTCTGCGAGCGGTCGAGCGCCCGGATCGTTCGGATCTGGCGTCCAATGTCGTCGAGATGGCCGAAGGCAAGTTTCAAGTCATGGCTGGCGTCAAAGTTGAAAAGGCCAGCGATGAAATGCTCGGCACACTGATCGACACCTACGCCTGACCTGTTCCCCAGCGTGCGCTTCGGCGCACGTTCGCATTTCCCTTCTCGCTCTGAATAACGCCCTATCACGCGACCGAATCGCAGCTTTTCATGAGCCGCCCCGGCGTGTCCGCTCGACTAAACTCATCCTCATGTCCCGCCGATTGTGGTCGTCGCGTGCGCGCGGTGCATGGGCGTCCCTCTGATCGGGGAAGAAAGGTTTTGGTTGCGCCCTTGACAACGAGCCAGGCGTAAACGTATGTTTCAAACACCTGTTTGACCTTCGGCAATGTCCGGCCATGTGAAATGGGGTAGGCCCCCACCGTGACCCGACGGTCAGCCAATTTCCAGGATTCATCAGCAGAGGTTTATCGCTATGCCTGACTACAAGGCTCCCTTGCGTGATATTCGCTTCGTTCGTGACGAACTGCTTGGCTATGAAGCGCACTATCAGAGTCTGCCAGCCTGCCAGGACGCCACGCCTGACATGGTCGACGCCATTCTCGAGGAAGGCGCCAAATTCTGTGAGCAGGTATTGGCCCCGTTGAACCGCGTCGGTGACACCGAAGGCTGCACCTGGAGCGAGTCGGGCGTGAAAACCCCGACCGGCTTCAAAGAGGCCTACAAGCAATTCGTCGAAGGCGGCTGGCCAAGCCTGGCTCACGACGTCGCCCACGGTGGTCAGGGGCTGCCGGAGTCGCTGGGTCTGGCGGTCAGCGAAATGGTCGGCGAAGCGAACTGGTCGTGGGGCATGTACCCCGGCCTGTCCCATGGCGCGATGAACACGATCTCCGAGCACGGCACCCCCGAGCAGCAAGAGGCTTACTTGACCAAGCTGGTGTCCGGCGAGTGGACCGGCACCATGTGCCTGACCGAGCCTCACTGCGGTACTGACCTTGGCATGCTGCGCACCAAGGCCGAGCCTCAGGCCGATGGCTCCTACAAAGTGTCGGGTACCAAAATCTTCATTTCCGCTGGCGAACACGATATGGCCGACAACATCGTCCATATCGTGCTGGCCCGCCTGCCAGATGCCCCGGCCGGCACCAAGGGCATCTCGCTGTTCATCGTTCCTAAATTCCTGCCGAATGCCGAAGGTGGCATCGGTGAGCGTAACGCTGTGAATTGCGGTTCCATCGAGCACAAGATGGGCATCCATGGCAACGCCACCTGCGTGATGAACTTCGACGGCGCGACAGGCTTTCTGATCGGGCCTCCGAACAAAGGCCTGAACTGCATGTTCACCTTCATGAACACCGCGCGTCTGGGGACGGCGCTTCAAGGTCTGGCCCATGCCGAAATCGGCTTCCAGGGTGGCTTGAAATACGCCCGTGAGCGCCTGCAGATGCGTTCGTTGACCGGCCCGAAGGCGCCAGACAAGGCGGCGGATCCCATCATCGTGCACCCTGATGTGCGTCGCATGCTGCTGACCATGAAAGCCTTCGCCGAGGGCACGCGGGCGATGGTGTATTTCACTGCCAAGCAGGTGGACATCGTCAAGTACAGCGAAGATGCCGAGGCCAAGAAGCAAGCCGATGGCCTGCTGGCGTTCATGACGCCGATCGCCAAGGCATTCATGACCGAGGTCGGTTTCGAGTCTGCCAACCATGGCATCCAGATCTACGGTGGCCATGGCTTCATCGCCGAGTGGGGCATGGAGCAGAACGTTCGTGACAGCCGTATTTCGATGCTGTACGAAGGCACCACGGGCGTGCAGGCCCTCGATTTGCTGGGCCGTAAAGTGCTGATGACGCAGGGCGAGGCGCTCAAAGGCTTCACCAAGATTGTCCACAAGTTCTGCCAGGCCCAGGAAGGCAACGAAGCGGTCAGCGAGTTCATCGCGCCATTGGCGGCGCTGAACAAAGAGTGGGGCGAGCTGACCATGAAGGTCGGGATGGCAGCCATGAAAGACCGTGAAGAAGTCGGCGCTGCTTCCGTGGATTACCTGATGTTCTCAGGTTATGCGTGTCTGGCCTATTTCTGGGCCGACATGGCGCGGGTCGCTGCCGAGAAGCTGGCTGCCGGCACCACAGACGAAGCGTTCTATACCGCCAAGTTGCAAACCGCCCGGTTCTACTTCCAGCGCATCCTTCCGCGCACCCGGACTCACGTTGCGGCCATGCTGTCGGGCGCCAGTAACCTGATGGACATGAACGAGGAGCACTTCGGTCTGGCGTACTGATCGACGTCCGGTCTGTGTTTCAAAGCCGCTGGTCCTTCGGGCCCAGCGGCTTTTTGTTTTCACCTTTCGGCTCTCGTGCAACCCAATCACACTTTTTTCTCATCATATTGTGCACCTCGCCGATACAGGCACTGTGCCATTTTGAATTACACTCGCCTCACTTGGGTTGGAGAAAGTCCTTTTGCTGGGCGCATCCACTGCACGGATCAGCCATTTTTTACCGTCGCTGGCGTTATTTATCGCCGGGCTTGCTGCCGCCTACGTGAAGGACCTCAATGTGTTCTTCACGTCACTGTTCAACGTGCTGCCGACCTTGGTGCTGTTGCTGGGTGGCGCCTATTGCGGTGTCTACAAGCGTCAGCGTGAGCTGTTTTTGATGGTGACGGTCTACGTCGCGTATTTTCTGCTCGATACGCAGACGGACTACTACCGCGACCATGGCAAGGTTCGGGAAGATGCAGCGGTCGTGTTTCACCTGTGTTGTCTGCTGTTGCCGGTGATGTACGGCTTGTTTGCCGCGTGGGAAGAACGCACTCATCTCGGCCAGGATCTGATTGCGCGGCTCGCGGTGTTGGTGGCGGTTGGGGGCGTTGCGTTGGGCCTTGAGCAGAGCTTTCCCGAGGCGCTGCTCGCCTGGTTGGCCGACATTCGCTGGCCCTCGCTGCATGGCGAATGGATGAGTCTGATCCAGCTGTCCTACGCGACCTTCCTCATTGCATTCGCGATTTTGATCACGCAGTACGTTCGTAAGCCGCGCCCTTTGCACGCCGCACAGATCGTGGGGCTGCTCGGGTTGTTCTGGGCGCTGCCGAAAACCTTCATCCTGCCATTCACGCTGAACATCATGTGCAGTCAGGTGATGCTGATGATTGCCGCAGCTGTCGCTCATGAGGCCTATCAAATGGCGTTTCGCGATGAGTTGACCGGCCTTCCCGGGCGTCGGGCCCTCAACGAACGCATGCAGAGGCTGGGACGCAATTACGTGTTGGCCATGAGTGACGTCGATCATTTCAAAAAATTCAATGACACCCACGGCCATGACGTGGGGGATCAAGTCTTGCGTCTGGTGGCAAGCAAACTGTCCAAAATCACGAATGGCGGCGGCCGCGCCTACCGCTACGGCGGTGAAGAGTTTGCCATTGTATTTGCTGGCAAGACGCTGGACGAATGCATGCCTCACCTTGAGGTCATTCGCGAAACCATCGCCAATTACGCGATCCACCTGCGCAACCAGGAAAACCGCCCCCAGGATGATCAGCAGGGGCGTCAACGCCGGGCCGGTTCGCAAGCGTCAACCGTTTCCGTGACCGTCAGCATTGGCGTTGCCGAACGTCAGCCAGAGCATCGCAATCCTGAAGAAGTGCTCAAAGCTGCGGATCAGGCCCTGTACGCCGCCAAGGGCGCCGGTCGGAATTGCGTCATCGCATACGGCCAGACCACCAAGCGCGGCGCTGTCCGAATGGCTGCCGTCGGCTGATCTCCTTTCTCTCCTACGTGATCAAGCAGCGCCTTAACCCTTTTGGTAAAGGCGAAGGGGTGGGGCTCATCTGTTTGTGACCATTAATTGATAAATGGTCACTACCTGACCCTATGTGTCGCAAATGGTGTTCCTGTACACTCGAGCCAGCTGACACACTTGGCGCCGCCGATGACCTGCGGTGCTCCTCTTTCCGGGTATCTGTTGCTGTTTGCGAGGTTTGCCATGGCTGACTACAAAGCGCCGTTGCGCGATATGCGCTTCGTCCTCAATGAAGTATTCGACGTCTCCAGCCTGTGGGCCTCCCTGCCCGAATTGGCTGAAAACGTGGATGCGGAAACCGTCGAGGCGATCCTCGAAGAGGCAGGCAAGGTCACTGGCAAATCCGTCGCGCCGCTCAGCCGAGCGGCCGATGAAGAAGGATGCCATTGGAAGGATACCGTCGTGACCACTCCAGCAGGCTTCGTGCAGGCCTACAAGACCTACGCCGAAGGCGGTTGGGTGGGCGTAGGGGGCAACCCGGAGTTTGGTGGCATGGGCATGCCCAAGGCAGTGTCGGCGCAGGTCGAGGAGATGGTCAACTCGTCCAGTCTGGCGTTCGGGCTGTACCCGATGCTGACGTCGGGGGCTTGCGTTTCCATCAATGCCCACGCCAGCGAAACCCTGAAAGCCAAATTCCTGCCTAACCTGTACGCGGGAATCTGGGCAGGCTCCATGTGCCTTACCGAGGCTCATGCGGGCACCGATCTTGGGATCATCCGCACCAAGGCCGAGCCACAGGCTGACGGCTCCTACACGATCAGCGGCACCAAGATCTTCATCACGGGTGGGGAGCATGACCTCACTGAAAACATCATTCACCTGGTACTGGCCAAACTGCCGGATGCGCCAGCCGGGCCGAAAGGCATTTCGCTCTTCCTGGTACCGAAATTTCTGGTCAATGACGACGGCAGCCTTGGAACGCGCAACGCCGTTTCCTGCGGCTCCATCGAGCACAAGATGGGGATTCAGGCCTCAGCCACCTGCGTAATGAATTTCGATCAGGCCGAGGGATACCTGGTCGGCGAGCCCAACAAAGGGCTGGCCGCCATGTTCACCATGATGAACTACGAACGCCTGGGCGTGGGTATTCAAGGTCTGGCCTCGGGTGAGCGCTCCTATCAGAACGCAATCGAATACGCCCGTGATCGACTGCAGAGCCGCGCACCCACCGGCGCTCAGGCGAAGGATAAGGTCGCCGATCCGATTATCGTGCACCCCGATGTACGTCGCATGCTGCTGACCATGAAGGCGCTGAACGAAGGTGGCCGCGCGTTTTCGACCTACGTCGCGCTGCAGCTGGATATCGCCAAATACAGCGAAGACGCCGAGACGCGCCAGCGCGCCGATGCCCTGGTCGCACTGTTGACTCCCGTGGCCAAGGCTTTTCTGACAGACATGGGTCTTGAAACTACGGTCCATGGCCAACAGGTGTTCGGCGGCCACGGCTATATCCGTGAATGGGGGCAGGAGCAGTTGGTGCGGGATGTACGCATTACCCAGATCTATGAAGGCACCAACGGCATTCAGGCGCTGGATTTGATGGGGCGCAAAGTCGTCGCCAGCGGCGGGGCGTACTACCGGTTGTTCTCCGATGAAGTTCGCCAGTTCATTGCGGCGTCTGACAGCGCTCTGAGTGAATTCACCAAGCCTTTGGCCATGGCGCTGACTAAGCTGGACGAACTGACTGACTGGGTTTTGGATCGCGCGAAATCCAACCCGAATGAAATCGGCGCGGCGTCCGTCGAGTATCTGCATGCCTTTGGCTACACCGCTTATGGCTATATGTGGGCGATGTCGGCCAAGGCCGCTCTCGACAAGGCGTCGGAGGAGAGCTTTTACGCCAGCAAGCTGGGCACTGCACGGTTCTTCTTCGCGCGGCTGTTGCCGAGAATTCACTCGCTCGCCGCCTCCGTACAGGCCGGGAGCGAACCGCTCTACCTGCTGGACGCTTCTGAGTTCTGAATGTCCTCGTCGTGTAAGCTTTTGCTTACACGACGTGTTGGAAAAATAGCTCTACCGTTTTAATGGATCCAACATTAATCTACACACATGGACGTCGCGCAGGATGCGCAAACAGATAACACGGACACGTAAGGATTGCCTGCCAGGACGGTGGGGTGAAAGGGAAGTCAAAAGGGAAACAGTCTGGAAAACCTCGCTTCGGCGGGGTTTTCTTTTATCCGCATGCCGGAAATCGGTTTTGGGGTGTCACGTTGAGCCTCACGCGGGTATATGGCTGCCGTATCGGTCGATCAGGGCACGATCACCGGTTTCTCTACTTCATCCAACACCGTTTTCAACAATGCCAACGTGGCTTGCTGCCGCTGTGCGTCTCGGTAGACCAGCCCGATCTGCAGTGGAACTCGCGGCTCGCTCAGAGGCTTCCACAACAGCTCCTCATTATCTTGGATGCCCTCGGCCCGCCCCGGCAGCACCGTGGCCAGTTTCATGTGGGCGAGGCTGTCGAGAATGCCCGCCATGTTGTTCAGTTCGGCCTGGACGTGGGCGCGGCGCCCCAGATTGCTCAGTTGCGTTTGCCAGATCTGCCTCACTTGAAATTCTTCACCCAGTAGCAACATCGGCAGCTCGGCTGCCTGGCTCATCGAGACTTTCTTGAAATCCCGCAACGGATGATTGGCCGGGATGACGAGCTTGAGTTCGTCTTCGTAGAGCATCAGTCCGTGCAGCCCCGGCTGACGTGGTGGCAAATAGCTGATGCCGATGTCCAGCGAGCCGTTGAGCAGACGTCGTTCAATTTCCATCGCGCTCAACTCGTAAATCTGGACCACCAGATGTGGCTGCGCCTTGCGCACATGCTCCAGCATTTGCGGAACCAGGCTGGAATGCACGGTCTGCATCACGCCAATGGCCAGCGTCCTTTGCGATTGACCTTTGAAGTTGCGCAGCGCATCGCGTGCCCGCTGCATACCCTCCAGCAACGGAACGGCGTGGTTGTACAGCGTGTGGGCGGCCAGGGTCGGCAGCAAACGCTTGCTACTGCGCTCGAACAGGCTCACATCGAGGCTGTGTTCGAGCAGGCGGATCTGTTGCGACAGTGCCGGTTGGGATAAGGACAACCGTTCGGCCGCACGTCCCACATGGCCTTCTTCGTAGACCGCGACGAAATAACGCAGTTGGCGGAAATCCATAAGCCCTGCTTATCGAAATGGCTGGAAAATCGAAATGGTCGTTTGCCTGGCTGACGCATAGTCTACCCGCAACTCTCTAGGGTTACAGGACCTCGCGGCAGAATGAACAGTGTTCGTGTTGACGGTGTTTACATAGGTAAAGCGAAAAATCTGGGTCATGGATTGATCAGCGATATCGACAAGCACCGGTTAGACCGACGCTTATGGCTATGGCCGCAAGGGCTGGGCACCGATGAGCACGGCGATCCGCGCTTCCACACTGGGCCTGAACGCGCCCTGCACCATTACCCCTCCGAGCATTACGCCTACTGGCGCAAGCATTACCCGAACGTTGACTGGTGTGCGCCCGCGTTTGGGGAAAACCTGTCGTCCAGCGGGCTGACTGAAGAGCATGCCTGCCTCGGGGATCTCTTTCGCTGGGGCGAGGCACTTCTGCAGATCAGCCAGCCACGCTCCCCTTGCTACCGGCTGAGCCACCGCTGGGGGATCGAAGGGTTGCCCCAGCATGCCCAGGAAACGGGCCGTTGTGGCTGGTTCTATCGCGTGTTGAAACCCGGCTTTGTCAGCCCCGAGGACGAGTTCCAGCTTATTCAGCGCAGCTACCCCGGCCTCACCGTGGCCTGGGCGTTGCGCAGTTTTTTCCAGGAGCCGCTCGAACACGCGGGCCTCAAGAAACTTGTCGATTGCCCGGTATTGTCGACCCGCTGGCGGGACATTGCCCTGAAACGCCTGCGCACCGGTCGCGTCGAGGACTGGAGCGATCGCTTGCTTGGCCTGCCACTCGAGGGATTGCGCGCATGAACCTGTTCAAACGGCTGCGCTCAGTCGCCGAATCGCCCTCTTCTGTCGCCGAACCTTCCAGCCTGTTGCCGCCCTTGGAACGTCTGCGCCAGCGCACCGGCAGCGATGAGGCCGGGTTCTTCGCTGCCGAGTACGACGCTTTTACGGGTGCGATGAAACTTGCCCGCTTATGGGGCGAACGCCACCGGCGCGGGCATTGTGGTGTGCTTTCGGCCAGCGGCGGCCGTTTCGATGGACTGCTCGAATCCCTCGCGACCGATTTCTGCCGTGTCCCGTTCAACGATCTGGCCGCCGTCGAAGCAGCCGTGGATTCCCGCACGGTGGCCATCGTTCTGGAGCCCATACAGGGCGAAACCGTAGTGACGCCAGCCACTCACGCCTATGTGCGGGGTGTGGAACGGCTATGCCGGGCGTTGAACATCCTGCTGATCCTCAATGTGGCACGCGGCACGCCTGGCCCGCTTGGCGGCCTGTTGTGCGAGGAGGCCTATGGCGTTCGCGGGGACATCGTCGTGGTGGGCGATCACTCCAATCGCAGCCCGCGCATCGCGGCGCTGCTTGCACGAGATCACGCGTGCATGGCGCCCATGAATGTGCTGCCTGGCTACGTTCAGGAGCCATCTTCCGATGTGCGCGCGGCGTACTCGGTCGCGCCAACTCGACCGCAGCGCGCCCTCCTGCCCCGTGGCTTGACGGCTTGAAGCGACCCTATACCGTCTTGCGTTGCGTACGCCTCGCCCTGCACCGGAAAAATAGGTGCGGGGCGTTTTTTTGCCATCAGGTAATGGCTTGCTGACATGCCAGGCGGAACCCCTGTGTGCCAACAAGGTCGATTGACTGTGCGGCCTCACAGGCCGCGAACTCACTCAGGAGCCTTTCCCATGGACATCATTCGCATCATCTTCGCCATCCTGCTGCCACCCCTGGGCGTGTTCCTGCAAGTTGGTTTCGGCGGGGCCTTTTGGCTCAACATCCTGCTGACGCTCTTGGGCTATATTCCCGGCATCGTTCATGCCGTGTACATCATCGCCAGCCGCAAATAAGCCTGCCTGCTCATGCTTTCGTCTGTAGCAGCCGTGCTGCTACGGGCGATGGACTCTGTGCCTCACCCTTCAAGCACCTTGCGATAAAACGCCCACTCGGTCTCCAGTGCGTGGGCCTGATTGCTGGCCTTGCGGAAGCCATGGCGCTCATCCGGATAGAAATGCCCCTCCGCAAGAATCCCTCTGTCCAACAATGCGTTGAGCATATCGCGAGTCTGCGCCGGCACGACCACCGCGTCGAGTTCGCCCTGGAAGAAGATGACGGGCGCCGTGATGCGATCGGCATGTAACAGCGGCGTGCGTTCCTTGTAACGAGCCATGTCGATGTCGGGATCGCCAATCAGCCAATCCAGGTAGTCCGCCTCGAACTTGTGTGTTGCCTCGGCCAATGCCAAAGGGTCGCTGACCCCATAAAGACTGGCGCCGGCCCGAAACACGTCTTTGAATGCCAGCGCACACAATGCCGTGTAACCGCCTGCGCTGCCCCCGCGTATGAACGCTTTGTCAGGGTCGATCAGCCCTTGATCACCCAAATACTCCACGGCTGCGCAAGCGTCTTCGACATCCGCCACACCCCATTCCAGAAACAGCGCCTGCCGATAGGCGCGTCCGTAACCGGTACTGCCCCGATAATTGAGGTCGGCCACCGCGAAGCCTCGTTGCGTCCAGTATTGAATGCGCGGGTCGAGCACTGGGTAGCAGGCAGACGTCGGGCCGCCGTGGATGAACACCACCAGCGGCGGTTTCTCTTCGCCATTCATGGCCGGGTAAAAGTAGCCATGGGCTTCTTCGCCGCCACTGGGATAGCGCAGGGTTTGTGGCTGGCTGATGCGTGCCGAGGGCAGCGGCGCGACGCCGCCTGCCAACACACGAATGTTTTTGTCCGTCCGCCCGATTGCCAGGACTGCCGAGGGGCTGACTGCCGACGCGGCAATGCAATACAAGTAGTCATCGTCCATGGCCAAGCTGCGAAACCGGCTGTAGCTGCTGCTGAAATCGTCCAAATCACCGCTGGCTGACTGGATGCCCAGCTTTCCTACGCCATCTTCCGACCACGTCGCCAGGTACGTGCTGTGGTCAATGGGCAACCAGGTCGAACCCCCCAGTTGCCAGGGCGCGGGCGCGTAATCGGCGCTGGCGGCGGGCAAGGCTTTGAGGCCTTCCAGGGTCTCGACCCACGGCTGCCAGAAGCCGGCGCGGTCGGTCAGGCAGTACAGACGGCCGCAAGCATCGAAGCGCGGCTGCTGGAGTGATTCCAGCCCCAGTCCTCCTGCCAGACAATGCGGGCGGCCCCAGTTTCCACCGTTGTGGCGCTCGACGCTCATCAGACGGGTCGAGGTCCACGGCTGATGAGGCCGCCACCATTCGATCCAGACAAGTCGATTGCCATCAGGGCTCATCACCGGCGACGCGTAGAAGTCGGCGCCTTCGGCCAGGACATGGCGCTGGGCGTCCGCTAAATCGATGGCGACGAGTCGATGGACATCGCCGTCTTCTTCGACCGCCAGAATCTGTCCGTGAGCGAATCGGACATCGCCGTAGCGTTTGTCGTCGGTGGTCAGTGCTTCGGGGAGCCCGCCCTCGAACGCCTGCACGTAGATCTGCTGATCCGCCTCATTGACGAATGCCACCGCGTTGTCTGTCACGCAGAACGAGCCACCGCCGTATTCGTAGACCCGACTGCGGACGCTGAAACCCTCTGGCGTCAAACAGATCTTGTCGCCATTGCGCCAGCGCCAGATGCGCGAAGCGGCATCCTGCGGGCGAAATTCACTCCAGAAAAGGCCCGCAGGGCTGGCGCTCAGTTCGGCGAAATCGATGCCCGCCGCCACGGCCTGGGCGGCAGTGAACAGGTCAGGATTTGGCGATGAGGCGTGAGTTTCGTTCATTGCGGAAGGCCAGTTGCTCGATGGTCTGGTTAGCATACTCGGCTTCTTCACGCGCTTGGGTGATCAAGCTGTGCTGTGGCGACTTGGCGCACACCGGGTCCGCGTTGCTGGCATCTCCCGTCAGCATGAATGCTTGGCAGCGGCACCCGCCAAAGTCTTTTTCCTTCTCGTCGCAAGACCTGCACGGCTCAGGCATCCATTCGTAGCCGCGAAAGCGATTGAAGCCAAACGAGTCATACCAGATGTGCTGCAGGCTGTGGTCGCGCACGTTGGGGAACTGGATCGGCATCTGGCGTGCGCCATGGCAAGGCAGGGCCGTGCCATCGGGGGTGACGGTCAGGAACAGGTTGCCCCAGCCATTCATGCACGCCTTTGGCCGTTCTTCATAGTAATCAGGCGTGACGAAGATCAGTTTGACCGGATGGTTTTGCGCCGCAAGGCGTGCCCGGTACTCGTTGGTGATCCGCTCGGCGCGCTCCAGTTGCGCTCGAGTGGGCAGCAGCCCAACCCGGTTCAAATGTGCCCACCCATAGAATTGGCAGGTGGCCAATTCGACGAAATCCGCTTCCAAGGCCACACACAGTTCGATGATCTTGTCGATTCGGTCGATGTTGTGACGATGCGTGACGAAGTTAAGCACCATCGGGTAGCCGTGTTTCTTCACCGCCCGGGCCATTTCCAGCTTTTGGGCAAAAGCCTTTTTCGAGCCTGCGAGCATGTTGTTCACTTGCTCGTCGCTGGCCTGGAAGCTGATCTGGATATGGTCGAGGCCGGCGGCCTTGAAATCGATGATTTTCTGCTCGGTCAGGCCGATGCCGGAGGTGATCAGGTTGGTGTAGAAGCCCAGCCTACGAGCCTCGCGGATCAGCTCCGCCAAGTCCTGGCGGACCAAGGGTTCACCACCGGAAAAGCCGATCTGTGCCGCGCCCATCTGCCGCGCTTCGGCCATCACCTTGAACCATTGCTCGGTCGTCAGTTCGGCCCCTTGTCGGGCGAAATCCAAAGGATTGGAACAATACGGGCATTGCAGCGGGCAACGGTAGGTCAGTTCGGCGAGCAGCCACAGCGGCAGGCCGACCGGGGGCGTGGGCGGGATGTGGACATTGGAGCTGCCAACGGTCGACTGCTCGCTCATTGCATCAGGCCAGTTCGATCCAGTGTTCGGCACGGGCGACCTCCATGAATTGCTCGACGTCTTCGCCCAACTGCGGAACGCCGGGGAATTTCTCGTCGAGAATCGCAATGATCGCACCCACGTCACGCTGACCGTCGATCAGGCCGCCTATCGCCGCAGCGCTTTCGTTGAGTTTGATCATGCCCTCGGGGTACAGCAGCACGTGGCCATTCTGTGCCGGTTCGAACTGAAAACGATACCCCCGGCGCCAGTTGGGCACTTGTTGACGATTGAAGCTCATAGGGCGATTCCTTTATGCCAGACCCGTTGATCGGTGACGCTGTGGTAGGGCGCGCGGTTCAGCTCGTAGGCCATGGTCATGGCATCCAGCATGCTCCACAAAATGTCGAGTTTGAACTGCAGGATTTCGAGCATGCGCTGCTGACTCTCCCAAGTAGTGTAGTGCTGCAGGGTTATGGTCAGGCCGTGCTCGACATCGCGGCGGGCCTGACCCAGACGCGTGCGGAAATACTCGTAGCCCGCTGGGTCGATCCAAGGGTAGTGCTGGGGCCAACTGTCCAAGCGAGACTGGTGGATCTGCGGGGCGAACAGCTCAGTGAGCGAACTGCTCGCCGCCTCTTGCCAAGTGGCTCGGCGGGCGAAGTTCACGTAAGCGTCGACGGCGAATCTGACGCCAGGCAGGACCAGCTCCTGCGAGCGCAGTTGATCGGGGTCCAACCCCACGGCCTGACCCAGGCGCAGCCAGGCTTCGATCCCGCCGTCTTCGCCAGGTGCACCATCATGATCGAGCAGGCGTTGAATCCATTCGCGACGGACTTCCCGGTCCGGACAGTTGGCCAGAATAGCGGCGTCCTTCAACGGAATGTTCACTTGGTAGTAAAAGCGGTTGGCGACCCAGCCCTGAATCTGCTCCCGCGTCGCGCGGCCTTCGTACATGGCCACATGGTAGGGGTGATAGATGTGGTAATACGCGCCCTTGGCGCGCAGCGCCTGTTCGAATTCGGAAGGGGACAGTGGCTTTTGGTCGCTCATCTCGGCAGTTTCCTTCGGTTGATCCGTTCCGTGGTTACAACGCAATACTCATCCCGTCGAACGCTACTTCCACTTCACGTCGCGCCAGCTCGGCGCGCTCGGGGGAGTCCTCGTCAAGAATCGGATTGGTATTGTTGATGTGGATAAGCACCTTGCGCGGCTTGGGCAGCTTTTCCAGCACGGCGAGCATGCCGCCGGGGCCACTCTGTGCCAGATGGCCCATCTCTGTGCCGGTGCGGGTACCCACGCCTCGGCGCTTCATTTCGTCGTCGTCCCACAGCGTGCCGTCCACCAGCAAGCAATCGGCGCTGCCCATTTTCTCCATCAGTTGTTCATCGACCTGGCCAAGCCCTGGTGCGTAGAACAGGGTGCCCCCTGTGCGCAGATCCTCGACGACCAGCCCGATGTTGTCCCCTGGATGAGGGTCGAATCGATGCGGCGAGTAGGGCGGTGCGGCGCTGCGCAAGGGAAAGGGCGTAAAGCGCAGGTTAGGGCAGGCTGGAACCACGAAGCTGCCTTGCAATTCGATTCGGTTCCAGACGAGGCCACCATTCCAATGCTTGAGCATGTTGAACAGCGGAAAACCGGTCGTCAGGTCTTCGTGGACCATGTCGGTGCACCACACCTGATGCGGGCAGCCTTCGCGAAGGCTCAGCAGGCCGGTGGTGTGGTCAATCTGGCTGTCCATCAAGATGATCGCGCTGATGCCAGTGTCGCGCAGGCCGCGATTGGGCTGCATGGGGGCGAAACCCTGGAGTTGTGCGCGAATGTCGGGAGATGCGTTGCACAAGACCCAGTTCACGCCGTCATCCGACAACGCGATGGATGACTGAGTGCGCGCCTGTGCTCGCAGGCTGCCGTCGCGAAAACCGGCGCAGTTGGCGCAGTTGCAGTTCCACTGAGGAAAGCCGCCGCCCGCTGCGGACCCGAGAATCTGGATGTGCATGTGTGCTCCGTAACCCATGAGCCGGAGAACGGCGCTGTCCGGCCCGAAAATCTTGAATCCTGTAATAAAAAAGCCCCGGCGAACCGAGGCTTTTCATCGCGCGTCGATCAACGGCTTGCGAAGTACATGGTGACTTCAAAGCCGATGCGCAGGTCGGTGTAAGCAGGTTTAGTCCACGACATGGGAGACTCCTTCCAATTGAATGCAACGGTGAGTAGGTACAGCGTTAGTACGCCTGCACGAGGAGACGTTCAAATGCTTAGGCGGCTATGTTACTAAAAATCTCGGCTTGCCAACGGTGAAATATCGGATAAAGCGTTTTGCACACCGAGCAATGATCACGCCTGTACAAGCCGCAGCCCGCCTGGCAGCGCGCGGTTGGACAAGTAGAGCACCGGTGCTTGAGGTAGCGCTACCCCACTGGCGATCTCGCCCAACGATTGGCGTTGTAAATGTGAAAGCGAATGTTGCAGTCGTTCGGGGTAATCGGCACCGTGGCCAGCCAGATGAGCTTGCCAGAGCGTCTCGGCGGCGGCTTGGCCATCTTGGGCGGTGAGTGTGAGCTGAGTTTTGAGCGTTTCGGCTACTGCATTCAGATCTGCTCGCTCCACCAGTGCGGGTAACCCATTCAGCACCTCGCGGACGTGTTCGACCAACTGCGCGACATGCACAGTGGGCGATTGCACGCCCCACAGCAGCCCGGATTGCCCCGCGATCTGTCGGAAACCGCTGAAAACGGCGTACCCCAGTTGCAGTTCCCCACGCAGGCGTTGATAGAACGGGCCTTGGATCAACTGGGCGAACACCCGCCACACCGCTTCCTCCTCGATGCTTCCCGACGGTGTGGGCAAGAACAGGAGCACGGCATCTTCAGACGAGTCTGAGGGCTCCACCGCCCATCGCGGCAAGGTCGCGCTTTTACCGGGATGCAGCGCGCCGGTGACTGGAGTGCCCGGCGTGCGCGATAGTGCGCAAGCGAGTGCGTTGCGAGCGTCACCATGGAGCCCGACAGCGAAACCGATCCAGTGCGCCCGGTCCCACACGGCTTGCACATCGTGGCCCTGCTCACTGCCTGCGCTGTTCAAATAATGATCAGGTAGCGTCTTGAGCAACTGACGAATGGGCATCAGCTTCGGAGGAGCCGCTGCCTGACCATAGGGGTCTTGGAGCCGAGCGATAGGCTGCGCCAGTAGCTGTAACGCGTGTTCGAGGATGGCGGGAAAGGGTTCGGCGCAACCACTGAGCTTCAGCTCCCAGTGAGGGCCATAGGCCGAAAAGACCAACGTCACGCCCGCCTGATGAGCGTCGGCGACCAGCACTTCCAGCCGGGCGTTGAGGGCCTTGAACAACGTAGGTTGCGCCGTTTCAAGCGTCCAGCGCAGGTAAACACTCGCTTCACCGGTTGCTGGCAGGTGTTCGCTGAACACCAGTGCGGGCGGAATCGGCTTCCTCGATACAGGCGCTGACGAGGCTTGCAGAAACGGGTTGGGCCCGGGCAACCGCCAATGATTGAGTTTCGATGATTCAACGCCGGCCGACTTAATGAGCCCGGCCAGCAGCGCTTCCAGCGCCAGGGCCGCGTCGTCGTGCAGCCCGGGCAGACTGTCGTCAACGCTGTGATGACGTGCCAAGGCCAGCGCGCTGGCCACTTCGAGCTGGCGGTTCTGCAGACGCGCGTACTCGGGCAACAGCTTGGGGCAATGCGTTTTGAAGAACACCAGCCAATCCAAGACCAGGTTGCGGATCAGGTGGGTAGGGGAGGGTCCCATCGCGAGGGCATTCGTGTCTTCGCAGGTTTCATCCTCGGTCGATACCAAGTGACCTGTCCCGGCAGTCAGGGTGACTTCAATGTCGATCAGCACTTGGCCAGCGAAGGCATAGTGCACCTGCGCATTCAACGAATCGGCCAAGCCTCGCTCACGTAAGTGCGCCCCCAGTGCGCCGGGGCGGGCGTTGTTGATCCAGGTGCAAAGAAATTCCGCGGCCCGCTCGTGGCCTTTTGGCAATCGGTCGGCCGCTAACATCACATGCAGTCGGCGTTGCTCGACGTGCGTGAGGCAGGCTGCGGGACCTGACGCTATCAACGCGGGGGCTTCACTCGGCTCAACCTTTGCGCCCTTGGCGAAATATTCGCCACAACCCGTCGCCAGTGCCTGCAGGTCGTCCAGCAGCTGCGGCCCGCTTAGGCTCAAGGTCATCTGGCCCGCCTGATAGTACGTCCGGAAAAACCCTTGCAAAGCCTGCTGAAAGCCCTCGCGCAAAACGGGCAGGCTGAACCGGTTGCCAGCATGAAAGCCTCGCAGTGGGTGGGCCGCTGACAATGACTGGAGGCGTTTGATCAGGCTGCGGGAGGCCTCGTCACGCGACCAGGCGATGAATTCGGCATGCAGCACCTCGCGCTCACGAAGCTGATCGTCCAGCGACAGGCGTGGGTGGGCGAGCATCTCGCACAAGCGTTCGAGCCCTCCCGCGAATGCAGGGGGTGGGAGTTCGAAGAAGAAATCGGTCGTGCGCTCGCGCGTGCTGGCATTCACCTGGCCGCCATGCCGTTGGACGTAGGCCATCAGATGGTTGCCTGCAGGAAAACGCTCGGTTCCTAGAAAGAAAAGGTGTTCAAGGAAGTGGGCAAGCCCTGGCCATTGTGAAGGCACATCGTGGCTGCCCGCTGCCACGCGCAATGCTGCAGCGCAGCGTTTCAAACGCGGCGCCGAACACAGCACGACGCGCAGCCCGTTGGGCAAAGTCAATGTGCGAAGACGGGATGAAGCTGACGCAGACATGACGGGTTTCCGCAGCGACACAAGCAAGTGACTGCTCATGCTAGCGGATTACCGCCTACGACGCGTAGCGCCTTGTGAGGTCAGCCGTTGCGCTCTTCCGCCAAGGCAATCAGGGCTCGCCCAGCCCCGAATAGAACGCCGGGCGACGATCCTTGAAATAGGTATTGATCGCCTGTGACTCACTCATCGACGCCCGATCCAGCTCCGCGATCAGCAACACGTCGTCCCTTCCGGCCAGACCGATTTGCTGGCCATCCGGCGCGCAGATGCTGCTCTGTCCGCAGTAGTGAATGCTGCCTTCGCTGCCGCAGTAGTTGGCGTACACCAGATAGCACTGGTTTTCGAAGGCGCGTGCGCGGACGGTGACCTGCGCTACAAAATCATAAGGCGCCATATTGGCCGTCGGAACCAGCATGAGGTCGACGCCCGCCAGGGCCAGCCGGCGGGCGTTTTCAGGAAACTCCACGTCATAACAGATGAGAAATCCCAGTTTCCAGCCATCCATCTCCACCACTGGGAAATGCGCATCACCTGCGCTGAACATCGATTTGTCTAGCTCGCCATACAGATGGGTCTTGCGGTAATTGCAACGTCGCGCGCCTTGCGCATCGATCATCTGCACCGCGTTGTACACCTGACCGTCATCGCTCAGCTCAGGGTATCCATACACGATGGCAATGCCGCTGCTCCGAGCGATGTCACGGATCGTCTGTGCCGCCGGACCATCGCTGGGTTGCGCCAGTTCACGCGCGGCCCGAGCCCCGATGTTGTATCCACTCAGAAACATTTCGGGAAAGACCACCAGCGCCGCGCCTTGGCTGGCCGCTTCTGCTGCCTGAACGCGCAGACGCTCCAAGTTGTCGGCAACCTCCAATGGGTGAGGCGAGCATTGGTACAGGGCTACGCGCATGGAGTTCTCCTCATTCCGGCAGCTTGATCGGGCCGATTGCCTCGAACACATCACCCGGTCCGGGGTTTTCCGCGTGGGTCTTGCCGCCGAAGTGGTTCATGATCCCCCACACCGCATTGAGCGACGTTTGCACGGCGCCTTCCACCCAGGCCGGTGTCCAGGACACGTCGTCCCCAGCGATGAAAATGCCCCGTTGTTCTGCAGGCATGTCCTTCTGCATGAAGTGGGCGTACATCCGCTGGTTGTACCGGTAGTGCCCTGGCAGGGCACCTTTGAAGGCGCCCAGGAAATGCGGGTCCGCTTCCCACGACACAGTGATCGGATCTCCGATGATGCGCGCAGCGATGTCCACTTTCGGATAGATCTTCTTCAGTGCACCAAGGGCCAGACTCACGCGCTTTTCCACCGGGTGCGGCAGCATTTTCAGCGCATCGCTCATCCATGAGTACGACAGGCAGATCACCCCCGGTTTTTCTGTGCCATCCGCGTAGGTGCCGTTATCGAACAGGTAGGTCCCACGCGTCAGTCGGTCGGTGAGGGTCATGCTCATCAGGTCACGACCGGTCTCAGGATCTTTGTCTTTCCAGAACGGCCGATCGACCATGACAAAGGTCTTGGACGACTGCATGTAGCGGGTGCGATCCAACGCCATCCACATCTTTTGCGAAAATAGCGACTCTTCGCATTCGATCTGGGTGGTCAGCAGCCAGCTTTGGCAGGTCGCGAGGACGGCGTCGTAATAGCGGGTATCGCCCCAGTTATCGGTCAACGCGAACTTGCCATCTTCGGCACGGGCGATGCGTTTGACGCCCGCGCGCGGCGCGCCATGATGCAAGGTGGACAGACTGGTGCCTTCCGGCCAATGTGCGCAGCGTTCGGGAACGTGGCGCCAGATGCCCAACGGCACCTGCTCGACACCGCCGACGATCAGGTGCTGATGATCGTCGCAGTTGGTCATGACCACTCGGAAGATTTCCAGCATCGAGTTAGGGAAGTCCGAGTCCCAGCCTCCGGTGCCGAACCCGACCTGGCCAAACACTTCGCGGTGGTAAAACGACAGCTTTGCAAACGCCTTGGAAGTGGCGACGAAGTCGTAAAAGGTACGGTCATCCCACAGGGGAACGAGGGTGTTCCACAGTGCTTTCAAACGCGTCACGTCACGGTCGCGAATGGCCTGTTGGATGTCGGCGAACTGAGCACCGTCTTCCAGTGCATCCGCCCAGGCGTCAGCCACTTCCTGAAACAGGGCAGGCAGATCCGACAGCTTCTGTGCGTAGTAGGTCGTGCCTTCCAGATCGATGACCGTGCTGCTCGACGCGGCGGTCAGAGGGTTCGGAAAGGGTTTCGACTCCAGGCCCAGCTTGTCAACGTAGTGATAGAACGCGGTGGAGGAAACCGGGAAACGCATCCCGCCGAGTTCGGCAATGATGCCCTCAGCGCCTTCGAACTGCTGCGAGCGCAACCGGCCACCCATCTTGGACGCCTCATAGACGACGGGTTTGAGGCCAAGCTTCATCAATTCATAGGCCGCCACCAGCCCGGCGATGCCAGCCCCGACAATCGCCACTTCCTTGCCCAGGTTTTCGCTCGGAATGCTGCCCAGGCCCGCAGGGTGCTCGATCCATTCATCGAACGCGAACGGGAAGTCCGGGCCGAACATCGTGATGGGTTTCTTGCCGTCGGCGGGGTGGCGGTTGTTTTTCATGACTGACCTTGTTCGGCGTTAGCGCGGGAAGAGGAAAGTCTAGATAACAGTTCAAACATTAATAAGACGCAGAGTGTCGTCGTTATGCAGAGAGTCTGAGCAATATGACGAGCCCACTATGCACTCTGCCGGTTCGCATTCACTTGTGAGCACACAGGTGGCCAAGACAGGGCTTGTGCCTTAAACGGGCTGACCCCGATCGATCTTGCTGCTGAGAATGATCGACGTGGTGGTTTTTTCGACGCCGTCGACGCTGCCGATTAGATCGAGCAACTGGTCCAGTTGTTCGGGCGAATCTGTCCGTAGCCAAGCCACGTAATCGAACTCGCCGCTTACCGCGCACAGCTGTTGCACTTGCGCCAACGCACTCAGTCGCCGGAGCACTTCCTTGCCAGAGCGGGGCTGAACGGTGATTCCCACATAGGCCTGCAGGCCGCCATCGACCACTCGCTGACTCAACCGCACACCGTAACCCGTGATGATTTTGCTCTTTTCCAAGCGCGCCAAGCGCGAGGTCACCGTTGTACGGGCGATCCCCAACTGTCGAGCGAGGTTGGCCACGGGTTCACGTGCGTTGATCTGCAGTGCTGCGATCAATTGGCGATCGAGTTCATCGAGGACAGGGGGACGGGGTTCAGACAAGGGCGGCTCTCCTTCTTAAAGCGGTGATGGTAACCGTTACCCTCGACGCGGTCAGGACTCTCCATTTGTCTGATTGAAATGATCATTTATTTGCTCGAATTGCGCATAATTATCCTGTGCGTTAGGCTGATGTGAGTGGTTTGATCATTTGCGTGATCATTTCGCGCAAGACTTCTCAGCGTTTGTCGCGTCACCCATCCGCCGTACCTATAAAAACAAGGAGAGCTCTCATGGCCCAGATTCCAATCAAACGCAGTATCGAACGCGTACCCGGCGGCATGATGATCGTGCCGCTGCTGATCGGTTCGCTCGTCGCGACCTTCCTGCCCGACATGCCGAAATTCTTCGGCTCGTTCACCAACGCGCTGTTCACCGGGTCGCTGCCGATTCTGGCGGTGTTTTACGTGTGCATGGGCGCCAGCATCGATATCAAGGCCACACCTTACCTGTTGAAGAAAGGTGGCGTGCTCTTCGGAACCAAGGTTGGGACTGCGATCGTCATCGGCGTCATCATGGGGCAATTCCTGGGCGAGCAACCGATCACGTCGGGTATCTTTGCCGGGCTTTCGACCCTGGCTGTCGTGGCGGCCATGAACGACACCAACGGCGGTCTTTACATGGCGCTGATGGGCCAATACGGGCGGTCCGAGGATGTAGGCGCCTACTCGGTGATGTCGCTGGAGTCCGGGCCATTCCTGACCATGGTGACACTGGGCGTCGCTGGATTGGCGGCTTTTCCATGGCCGACGCTGGTGGGCGCGATCTTGCCGCTGCTGCTGGGCATGTTGCTGGGCAATCTGGATCGCGAAATGCGCGAATTCCTGGCCAAGGCGGTGCCGGTGATGATTCCTTTCTTCGCCTTGGCGCTGGGGGCCAGTCTGGACCTGCACAAGGTCTGGCAGGCAGGTTTGCTTGGTATCGGTCTGGGCCTGGCCGTGGTGGTGTTGACCGGCATTCCGCTGTATTTCGCCGATCGCGTATCGGGCGGTACCGGCGTGGCGGGCGTCGCAGCAGCCAACACGGCAGGCAACGCAGCGGCCGTGCCTGCGCTAGTCGCTGCAGCGAATCCGGTGTACGCCGAAGCGGCCAGCTCCGCGACTTTGCTGGTCGCCGCGTGCGTAGTTGTCACCGCCGTGCTGTCACCGATTCTCACCGCGTCTGTCGCCAAGCGCTACAAAGAGCGTCATGCCGAGAAGAGCGCCGAGGTAGGCGTGGAGCGGGAGGTCGCTCGATGACATTGCTGATCATCGCCGACGACCTGTCGGGCGCGGCAGATTGCGCAATCGCCTTCGCAGGCGCCGGTCTGGATACCGTCGTTACTCTGGACGCCGCCCATGACACCGGCGATGCCAGTGTCATTGCCGTCGACACCGACACCCGTCGCTTGCCAGGGGCCGACGCGGGCAAGCGCACGCTGACGGCTTATCAGGCTCTCATCAAGCCAGGACGGCGCCTGTACAAGAAAATCGACTCGACCCTGCGCGGCAATTGGGCGGCGGAAGTCGCCGCGCTTCAACCCCATGCCGGGCTGGCGATCATCGCCCCGGCGTTTCCGGCTACAGGGCGCACCACGCTGTACGGTCAGATCTGGGTCAACGGTCAGCCGCTGGACAGTACCGACACTTGGCAGCTTGAACACGCAGGTCGCTCTGCCGACATCGCTTCCATGCTGGACGAAGCCGGTTTGCATTCTGCTCGTTTGCCTATGGCGGCATTGAGAGGGGATCGCGCTGCGCTGGCGGGGCATCTTGCCGAAATCGGGCGCAGTGGAGCGCACGCCTTGATCGTCGACGCCGAAACCACAGAGGACCTGCAAACCCTCGCCGAGGTGACGGCTGCGCTGTCCGAGCCCATGTTCTGGGTCGGGTCCGGCGGCCTGGCGCGTGAAATGGCACGGTTACCCGGGCTTGCCCAGACCGCTGCTGCGCGTCGTGTGGCCAAGCCCGAAAAGTTTGCGCCGACGCTGGTGCTGGTCGGCAGCCTGTCCAGCGTGTCGGAACGGCAGTGCGCAATGCTCAAGGAGCGTGCCGCCATCAGTGAGCTGGTCGTGCCCCCTGCCGTCTTGCGCGAAGGGATGGCCCACCCCGATTGGGCGGGTTGGGGGATTCGTATCGGGCAATGCTTGCGTCGCGGCGAAGATTTGCTGCTGCGGATCGGCCGTGACGAGGCGTTCGATCCTGCCGAAGGGGCGCGTTTATCGACGCTGCTCGCGGCACTGGTCCGCCCGCATTTCGCCCATGTCGGTGGCCTGATCGCCACCGGAGGGGAGACCGCCCGCGCCATGCTGGCCGCGGTGGGCATCGGCAGCTTGCAACTGCAGTGCGAAATCGAAGCGGGCGTCGCGTTCGGGCGCCCGGTCTCCAGCCAGGAAGGCCATCGGCCCGGCGTGGTCACCAAAGCCGGTGCCTTCGGCACAGACCGCGCGCTTTACGCCGCCTGGCTGCACATGAACAACGTTGTAGAGTCCGCGCAATCCGTTGCGGACACTGTCTCGAATCCCGCGATCCAAGGTAATCAATCATGAGCACTTATCTGCCCGTCATCGGCATCACCATGGGCGACGCTACTGGCGTGGGCCCGGAAATCATCGTCAAGAGCCTTACCCACGACGTGGTGTATCAGCAATGCCGTCCGCTGGTCATCGGCGATGCGGCGCGCCTGGAACTGGCCAATAGCATCGTCAAAGGCAGCTTGAAAGTGCGTCGCATCAACGAGGCATCCGAAGCCCGGTATGAGCCCGGGACCATCGACTGCATCGACCTCAACCTGATCCCTCACGACCTGCCGTTCGGCAAGCTGTCACCGATTGCCGGTGATGGTGCGTATCAGTACATCGCACGGGCCGTGCAGCTGGCAGAAGCGGGCCAGATCGACGCCATTTGCACCGCGCCGCTCAATAAAGAGGCCCTGCACGCAGGGGGGCACAAGTACCCTGGCCATACGGAAATGCTCGCGCACCTGACCCACGTCGACGAAGTGTCAATGATGCTGGTCGCGCCGCAACTGCGTGTCATCCATGTCACGACCCACATCGGCATCATCGACGCGATTCGCAAGATCGAACCGGGGCTGGTTCAACGCACCATCGAGCGTGGTCATGCAACGCTGGTCAAGGCGGGTATCGCCCGGCCGCGCATCGGCGTGTGTGGCATCAACCCGCACGCAGGTGAAAACGGCCTGTTCGGGTATGGCGAGGAAGAGGAGAAGATCATCCCAGCCGTGAAAGTGCTGCAAGAGCAGGGGCTGGACGTGACGGGCCCGCTGCCCGCCGACACCCTGTTTTTTCGCGCCGGGCGTGGGGACTTCGATCTGGTGGTGGCGATGTATCACGATCAGGGCCATGGCCCCGTGAAAGTGCTGGGCCTGGAGGCGGGTGTGAACGTCACGGTGGGTCTTGAGGTGATCCGTACCTCGGTCGACCACGGCACCGCGTTCGACATCGCGGGCAAGGGCATCGCCGACGAGCGCAGCCTGCTGGAGGCATTGCGTCAGGGGGCCGAGCTGGCTACACGTCGAGGGTGAGGGCGTGCACCCTGGTCGTGTAAGATCATCGACCTTTCGCCAACGAGGCCGTCCATGAAAGCCACCGACCGTCATCGCGCCATTCTCGAACTGGTGCGCGCGCGCGACACCAACGTCGAGCAACTGAGCGCCGCACTCGGTGTGTCGGAAGCCACGGTGCGGCGCGATTTGACGGCGCTCGCCAAGCAGCGTCATCTGGTGCGCACCCACGGCGGCGCGACGGCGCTGATCGGCGTCCATGAGCCTGAGGCATCCCTCGAAGAGCGCAAGGCCACTCAGCGGGACCAAAAAGAAGCCATCGCCAAGGCCGCTGCCCTTCACGTGCAAGAGGGTGACACGGTGCTGCTGGACGGCGGCACCACCTGCGCGGCGCTGGCGCTGCATCTGTGCTCGCGGCAGAACCTGCACGTCGTCACCAACAACCTCATGGCCGTCATGACGCTGGCGAACGCACCGGGTGTACGCCTGACGCTCATTGGTGGAGACCTTCGCGGCTCGAGCATGAGTACGCTAGGGCCGCTGGCGGAGCTGACCCTCAGCCGTTTGAGCGTCGACAAGGCGTTTCTCGGCGCTGACGGCGTGGTGGCGGAGTTCGGTCTCTGTGAGGCCAGCGACCAGCAGGCTTACCTCAAGGAATGCATCATCAAACGCGCCGCTCAGGTCTTCGTGCTGGCGGACACCGACAAATTGGGGCGCGCCCGGCAACAGCATTGGACGCCCATCGAGCGTGAGTGGACTTTGATCACCTCTTCCGAGGCAGACGAAAGCCTCCTGACACCCTTCAAAGCGGTGACGCAAATCGTGGTCGAGACGGTAGGCCCCTGAGTGGTTGCGCCAGCGCTTTGAAGGGTTGACCTGTAGGACTTTTCTGCGCGACTGGCTTTTTGTCATTCATCTGTCACCCCCGGCGTGCCTAAATTCCGGCCTGATCCTCTGAAGCCAGCCCGGGAGCCTGTCATGACACTGGACCTTTCCGAAACCGCCCGCTACATCCAGGCCGATCTACTCGACAGCTTCGACGAAGAGTTGGAGATGGAATACGACGACGCTCGCCTCGACGGCTTGCTTTCCGATCTGGGGGAGGACGTCCCAAAGGGCATGGACCGACGGCTGTACTTCCGCGAGCTGCTGCGCCTGCAAGGGGAGTTGGTCAAGCTGCAGGACTGGGTCGTCAGCCAGAAGCTCAAAGTGGTCGTGCTCTTTGAAGGGCGCGACGCAGCAGGCAAGGGCGGCGCCATCAAACGCATCACTCAGCGCCTCAACCCGCGGGTCTGTCGGGTGGCTGCGCTGACTGCGCCCAGCGAGCGCGAACGAACGCAGTGGTACTTCCAGCGCTACGTCGCGCATCTACCGGCCGCCGGGGAAATGGTGCTGTTCGACCGCAGTTGGTACAACCGCGCGGGCGTCGAGCGTGTGATGGGCTTCTGTGATGAGGGCGAGTACGAAGAGTTCTTTCGCACGGTCCCAGAGTTCGAAAAGATGTTGGTCCGTTCCGGCATCATCCTCATCAAGTACTGGTTTTCCATCACGGATGACGAACAGTACCGTCGCTTCCTGATGCGCATCCATGATCCGCTGAAACAGTGGAAACTGTCGCCAATGGACCTGGAATCCCGCCGCCGTTGGGAAGACTACACACGGGCCAAAGAGGAAATGCTCACTCGGTCTCACACGGACGTGGCGCCGTGGTGGATAGTGGAAGCCGATGACAAGAAACGCGCGCGGCTCAACTGCATCCATCATCTGCTGCAACAGATCCCTCGCGGGGACGTTGAGGCGCCGCATGTGATCCTTCCGGAGCGCGAATACAACGCCAATTACCTGCGGGCGCCTGTGCCTCGGGAAATGGTGGTTCCTGCGGTCTACTGACCGAGGGTGAAGAAGAAGGAGGAGGCGTTCAGATCTTCCACTTTGTGGCGGTCTTCGCCAGCCGCTGCTGCAGCCCTTCAAGGTTCAGCGCCAATTGGCGGTTCATCAATTGATAACCGAGCACTTCCGCCGAAACGGCAGGAGCCTCCGGCCCAACCGCCAAGGATTCGCTGGGCTTCTCCAGGCGCTCGGTCGCACCACTTTGCAGCGCCCGCGCCATGCCCACGAACAGCCGCCGAATTCTGCGCTGCTCGGCATTCATCCCGGCGCTGCCCAAGTCGGCAGGACGCAGGTTCGACAGGATCTCGAGGGTGCTGAGGCACATTCGAAAATGCCCCTGAATCGCGTCCAGTTCGACCAGCGAAATCTTCACCTCCTTCGACACCGAAGGCATCAGCGAACGCAGTTGCAACATCGTCGCGTTCAATTTGCCGGTCAGCTTCAAATGTTCGTCGGCGCTGATCGATTGCCCGTTGCTGATCCGCTCGTACACCTTCGCGCAGTCGCGCAACCCACTCGCCAGGTTATAGCGCCACGAGTACACCGCATACAGCGGCAAGGCGAAGGAAAACGCCAGGGCCAGCGCAATCCCGATCAAGATGTCCACCGTGCGCCACAGCCCATCGGTGATCGGATTGTCGCCGTGACCCGCCACGATAAACAGCGTAATCGCCGACAACAGCGCGGTGTAACCGCCTTTACCGATGGCGTGATAGGCGAAGAAACCGCAAATCAGCGACATGATCACGTACGTCAGCAGCGGCAGCCCGAGGTAACTCTGCTGCGCTACCACCGCCAGCCCCAACGCCGCACCAATCAGCGTCCCGTAGGCCCGCTCCACCGACTTCTTGCCGATGTTGCCGTGGTGCTGCAAACCGCCGATTACGATCAACATCGTCACCGACGCCCACTCCCCATGGGGAAGGTGCATTCCTGTGGTCAGCAGGATAGAAACCAGCAACCCCACAACAATCCGCCCCGCATGGATGTAGCGGGCATGGCGATAGCGACGGTATGGGTCAAGAAGCGGCCGCAGAACGCGGCGCAGGAGCATGGGGAGCGGAAATGTATTCATGGGCTTACTGACAACGGCTGACGACAAAGTATCCCATGGGGCAGTCGGTGGATTCACCTATGCCAGCGCTACGGTCTGCCGAGGAGATGTGTCGGAATGGCGCTGATGAAATTTCAGAGCCAGCGGAGCGTTTTTCAGCACGCGGATCGGGGTTTTCGGACGCGAAAAAGCCGCGCAGCGCGCGGCTTTTGAAGGTGGTGGGCCCACACGGACTCGAACCGTGGACCAAAGGATTATGAGTCGGAAAATGACACCCCGAGGCCTTGTAAGTCTAGGCGAGGGTAGGGCAAGGTACAACAGTGTTAACTCTTTGTTTATGCTGAGTTTTGCCCAGCCTTGGTAATGCGGCTACGACTTGGGATTGTACCGCTAAAGTACCTCTGGATTTCGGGAGGAAAGCGAAGCGTTGGAGAGGAATCGGAGCCATGCGCTTGAGTCCCTTGGAGGCGGTTGGACTGACGTTGTAGTGGTCTACTAACCCCGGACACCCATTTAGACGAGAGTGCTCGCCACAGAGAGGTGTCCGATGACCAAGCAACGCCGTACCTTTACCCCTGAGTTCAAGCGCGAAGCTGCCTGCCTGGTGCTCGATCAAGGCTACAGCCATGCCGAAGCGGCCCGTTCGCTCGGCTTGGTCGAGTCGGCCCTACGCCGATGGGTTAATCAGCTTCAGCAGGAGCGCGGCGGCGTTACGCCGGCCAGCAAAGCGTTGACGCCAGAGCAGCAAAAAATCCAAGAGTTGGAAGCCCGGATCACGCGCCTTGAACGCGAGAAATCGATACTAAAAAAGGCTACCGCGCTCTTGTCGGAAGATATCGAGCGTACGCGCTGATCCGCCAGCTCAGCGACCATGAGCCCGTTGATTGTTTGTGCGAAGTTTTCGAAGTCACTCGCTCAAGTTACTACGCACATCGTCACAGAAGGCGAACTCCGGACGTTGAACGACTACGGTTGCGCAGTCGAGTGAATGATTTGTTCACGCGAGGTCGAAGTGCGCCCGGCAGCCGTACCATCATGGCAATGATGCAAGAAGAGGGTGAGCAAATCGGGCGGTTCAAGGTACGCAGCCTGATGCGTGAGCTGGCGTTGATCAGCAAGCAGCCAGGATCACATGCGTACAAAAAGGCCACAGTGGAGCGGCCAGATATACCGAATACCTTGAACCGCGCGTTTGATGTCGAAGCTTCAAATCAGGTCTGGTGTGGAGACATCACTTACGTCTGGGCACAAGGCAAATGGCACTATCTGGCAGTTGTCCTGGATCTCTATGCACGCAAAGTGGTTGGCTGGGTCTTATCAGAAAAGCCGGATGGAGGCCTGGTGGTCAAAGCGCTGGACGTCGCCTACGAACAACGTGGAAAGCCTAAAGGACTTCTGTTCCACTCTGACCAGGGATCGCAATATGGCAGCCGTCAGTTTCGCCAGAGACTGTGGCGCTACCGCATGCGCCAGAGCATGAGCCGCCGAGGCAACTGTTGGGATAATGCATCGATGGAGCGAGTCTTCCGCAGCTTGAAATCAGAGTGGATACCCACCACGGCTACCTGACCGGGCAGCAAGCTCAATGAGACACTGGCCAATACCTGATGGGCCATTACAACTGGATCCGGCCGCATCAGTTCAACGATGGGCTGGCTCCGGCGAAAGCTGAAGAAAAACTCAAAACCGTGTCCGGGATGAGTTGACCACTACACTCGGCCCCGGGCGTGGGCTGGGCTTGAGCAGTGTCGCGATCAATCCTCGTCGTCCTCTCCGGACATCGGTTCTTCTTGCTGAGCGGGTATGTAGCCCCACTCGTTCCAGTTATCAGGATCGTTGTAGGGGTCATTGTCACTCACAAGCTGCTCTTTCCTTTTAACGGGCGCGAAAACCGCACCTCTCTTACGTACTCGGCCCCGGTGATGCCGGGGCTTAGGTATGGCGGCGTTTTCCTATTCGTCCAGGGAGTGCTTGCCCCGGAGATGCGCATCGAGATGGGCTATGCGTAGCTGTACCGGGGTCTGTGCCCCTTCTCGAATTCCAAAATCGTCCGGCATAGTGCTGATTTCGATTTCGGCAGCTTCTTTCAACGCGATTTTGAAAAAAGCAGAAGCCTCAACCTCGATCCTATGACCACCTGGAAACTCAACTGCCAAGATCCCTGTGGCGTCATCCATATCGTGAAGTTCACCAGTTGGTGATACGCGCACCCCTGTTAAAACATGTGTCAATGGACCAAAGCCATCAACACAGCAGTGATACTGCGGCAACTGCCGAAGTGCGTTGATATAGCGAACGCTAAGGTTTACAGATAATCCCATTTCAATCCCTCGACTTAAAGGCGCCAAATGCGTCCTCTGATACTGCCAAAGCCCGCTACTGGGCGGGCTGATAGGGCACGGCGCTTTCCCTTACGCGGCGGTGTTGTGGCCGTACACAAGAAAGCGAGCTTCCTTGTATGCGGCAAACGATACGCCTACGGCCTTGCAGGCGCTGTAACCGCTGGTGAACTCTGAGCGCGCCTGGACGGCCTCAACGGCGCCGATCAGTTGCTGTGCTTTGTTTTTATCCATGGCGCTTCCCTCTACCGCCGGTTTTACAAGCACCCTGCATTACCACGACTTAGTACTGGCTTTATCTCATACCCATCCCAATTCAAACGGATGAAAACTCTTTCGTCGTACGTGAGAAGCGCCATCACGCGTCGCCTGACATTGCAGGCAACTGATCAAATCCCGCTCTGGCCCAGAATGTTTCTGCAGACTGACTGAGGGTTGCTTTTGGCCGGGTCAGATGAATTTCAAGGGGAATGTCCCAGCTTTCATCGAGCGCCCGGGTCAAACGCCCGTCTAGTATCTCTTGCTCCGTAAGGCTCTTGGGTAGCCACGCTACACCCTTGCTTTCCAAGGCCATGGACATCAATACCGCTGCAAGGTGACTGGTGAACGAGGGCTTCAGGTGAAGGTAATCTTCTTTGCCCCTCAGTCTGTGCGCGACGATCCGGCCCAGTCCGGATTCGTGGGTGTAAGCAAGGTAAGGCAGTGCCGCAGGCAAAGTACCGAAGTCGGTGCGAGCACTGGCAAGCGGAACGAGCGTATCTTCGCCTACCTTCTTGCTGGTGAATTGTTCAGGTGCCAATAGCGGCGGAACGTCGGGGTGGCGGTGGCATAGTAAAAATTGAACCTGGCCATGAATCAGCATTTGCTCACAAACGGCCATGCTATCTGAGTGCAGTTGTACTGATTCAATTGGCGCACCGCTTTCGGAACTCCGGAGCCACTTCGGGAAAAAGGTAAAAGAGAGAGAGTGGGTCGCCGCAAATTGTAGTGATCTCGCTGCAACCCCTGCGACCTCTTGAGCTTCGCTGCGTAGCCGGTACAACGACCGGGCAGCTTCCTGGGCACTGGACAAGATATGTCTTCCAGCCTCGGTGAGCGTAGCTCCGTGTGGTGAGCGCACGAACAGCTCAACTCCCATCCAATTCTCTAGAGAGCGGACTCTGCGGCTGAATGCCGGCTGGGTTACGTGTCGCGCTTCGGCAGCTCGCACAAAGCTTCCGTACTCCGCCAGCGCTGAAAGATCTTCAAGCCAAACTAGTTCCAAGGGCCATGCCTTCTGTGCATAGGGTCCGGCATTAATAGCATTGGGCGAGCGCTACTTCAACGCATAAATTGGGTTCAAACACAACAAGAGGAACCGTCATGCGCATCGTCGACATCCGTGAAAAAACCGTTTCTATCGCCTCTCCAATTGCCAACGCCTATATCGACTTTTCCAAGATGACCTGCTCGGTTGTCGCTGTGGTCACGGATGTGATTCGCGACGGTAAGCCGGTCATCGGTTATGGCTTCAACTCCAACGGTCGCTATGGCCAAGGCGCATTAATGCGTGACCGTTTCCTGGCCCGTATCACTGAAGCAGACCCAGAGACTCTCATCGACCACGAAAACAACAACTTGGACCCGTTCGCCATCTGGAAAACCCTGATGACCAACGAGAAACCAGGAGGTCACGGCGAGCGCTCTGTCGCCGTGGGTACTATCGATATGGCGGTCTGGGATGCCGTAGCAAAAATCGAAGGTAAACCGCTGTACCGCTTGCTCGCTGACCGATACCGCAACGGCGTTGCCGACGACAAAGTCTGGGTGTACGCAGCCGGCGGCTACTACTACCCTGGCAAAGACCAATCCAAACTCAAAGCCGAGATGCAGAGCTATCTCGACCGCGGCTACGATGTCGTGAAAATGAAAATCGGCGCGGTCCCGCTGGACGAGGACATCCGCCGTATCGAAGCCGTGCTTGAAGTGGTTGGCGACGGCCGTCGCCTTGCCGTCGACGCCAATGGGCGCTTCGATTTGCAGACCGGCATCGCTTACGCCGAAGCCATCAAGAAGTACAACCTGTTCTGGTATGAAGAGATCGGTGATCCGCTTGACTATGCGCTGCAGGCTGAGATGGCAAATCATTATGAACTGCCTATGGCCACTGGCGAAAATCTGTTCTCTCATCAGGACGCCCGCAACCTGCTGCGTCACGGCGGCATGCGACCAGATCGTGACTATCTGCAGTTCGACTGCGCGTTGTCTTACGGCCTTGTCGAATACATGCGTACCCTCAAGGTGATGGAAGAAATGGGTTGGTCGTCCCGCCGTGTTGTCCCCCACGGTGGCCACCAGATGTCGCTCAACATTGCCGCAGGCCTGCACCTCGGTGGTAACGAGTCGTACCCCGATGTGTTCCAGCCGTTCGGGGGCTTCGCGGACGGCATTAAGGTTGAAAACGGCTACGTCGGTCTTCCCGACATCCCAGGTGTAGGCTTTGAAGCCAAATCCGCCTTGTACGCAGTGATGCGTGAGCTGGGCGAGGGCTGATCATCCTCGGTGTGCGGTCTCTGAAGAAGAGCCCGCAGCACTAGGCGGCGCGCAGCGCGCCAAACCACATGCCCATCACAAGAATAAAATGAGGTGCTCTCGTGGAAATTTCCAAATCCCGCTGGTACAGCCAGCTGTATGTTCAAGTGCTGATTGGCATCGTGATAGGCGCGGCAATCGGTTACGTCTTACCCGACATCGGCGCCAAGCTCCAACCTTTCGCCGATGGCTTCATCAAACTGATCAAGATGCTCTTGGCACCGATCATCTTCGGTACTGTCGTTGTTGGTATCGCAAAGATGGGCAGCATCAAAGAGGTTGGCCGAATTGGTGTTAAGGCACTTATCTACTTCGAGATCCTGTCGACCATTGCCTTGGTCGTCGGCCTCATTGTGGTCAACATCGTTAAACCCGGCGAAGGTATGAACATTAATGCCAACGCCCTCGATGGGAGTACCATCAGCAAATACAGCCAAGCCGCGAGCGAACAAGGCGGCACGATCGATTTCTTCCTCAATATCATTCCGCATACTTTCGTCGGCGCATTCTCCAACGGCGTGATGCTGCAGGTGATCCTGCTTTCAGTATTGATGGGCGTCGCCCTAGTGCAGATGGGTGAAGCCAGCAAACCGCTGATCAATACCATCGACTTGTTCCTTCAAGGCTTGTTCAAAATCGTCGCAATGGTCATGCGCCTCGCTCCGATCGGCGCCGGTGCTGGCATGGCATTCACCATTGGCAAATACGGTATCGGCACGTTGCTGTCACTCGGTCAATTGTTGGTCGCACTGTATATCACCACGCTGATATTCATTGTGGTCGTGCTCGGCGCCGTAGCCAGATGGTCCGGAATGCCGCTGATGCAGTTCTTGCGTTACTTCAAAGACGAAATTCTCATCACCCTTGGCACCTGCTCAACCGAAGCCGTACTTCCGAGAATGATGGTGAAACTGGAGAAGCTTGGCTGCAAGAAATCGGTGGTCGGAATGGTGCTGCCTACGGGCTACACCTTTAACGCGGACGGCACCTGCATCTACCTCACCATGGCTGCCATCTTCATTGCTCAAGCGACCAATACACCGCTGACATTCATGGATCAGATGATTCTTTTAGCCGTATTCCTCCTGACCTCCAAAGGATCGGCTGGCGTTGCGGGTGCGGGGTTCGTGACGCTGGCTGCAACGCTTACAACTATCCATTCCATTCCGCTGGTGGGTCTTGTGCTGCTTTTGGGCATCGATCGGTTCCTCAACGAAGCGCGGGCGGTGACCAACCTGATCGGTAATGGCATCGGAACCATAGCGATTGCCAAATGGGACAACTCGTTTGATGTCGGAGCTTGTGAACGAGAAATCGCAGCCATGAAACAGGAAAAGGCGGCAAGGAAGACATTGCTGGCGCATAAGTGACTCGCCGTCATTTCCTAGTGCATTAGCTTTGCGGTGCGGACGTATCCATTCTTGTCGTGAAGCTCAAGCCCGGCGGGCGTAACAAGGTAGCTGGCACCGAATTTGTCATGATCGATCGCGAAGACATTGCTTTGATCACCCAGTCGAACCAGAACGAGATTCGTTCTGGTTCCATCGCCACTGACTCTGGTTGCCGTGTAGCGCCCGTTTTCGGCTGAAATTGTATGGTTGCATCTCCGTAGGACTTCGAGCCTAGATCGTCATGCCAGCGGCCCAACGTACCTGCTTTGGGAATCTGAGCTATGAACCCGGCAAGCGCTTTGTCCCGTTTTACGTCATCAGTTTCATGCGTAGTAAAAAGCCAGACGATAGGGATAATCACCATGGCCAGCAAAATCAGAGTGCCGCCGGGGATATCCTTCTTTAAGACGCTCAAGGTGGCCTCCTTTTTTCATTCTTCTTTACTTATGGCTTTGCGAAGCCTACCGCCAGTGTTCCTGCGGTGTTCACGGAAAATTACGTGCGTCAGTGCTGAGCCCTCGATATAGTGGTCTATGAAACCGGACACCCATTTAGGTGAGAATGCTCGCCAGATCGAGGTGTCAGATGACCAAACAACGCCGCTCCTTTACTCCTGAATTCAAGCGCGAGGCTGCCGACCTCGTACTCAAGCAAAACTACAGCTACATCGAAGCCAGCCGATCACTCGGTATTGGTGAGTCGGCATTGCGCCGCTGGGTCGACCACATTCAGAAAGAACTTAAAGGCGTCACCCCACAGAGCAGGGCGCTGACGCCTGAACAGCAAAAAATTCAGGAGCTGGAGGCACGGATCGCTCGGCTTGAGCGAGAGAAATCCATACTAAAAAAGGCTACCACGCTCTTGATGTCGGAAGATCACGAGCGTTCGCGCTGATTGATCACTGAGCGCCCAGGAGCCGGTTGATTGGATGTGCAAGGTATTTGACGTCACTCGCTCGTGTTACTACGCCCAGCGCCTGCGGCGTCGCACGCTCTATGTTGAACGGCTTCGATTGCGGAGTCGCGTCAGTGAGCTGTTCTCGCAAAGTCGCAGCTCTGCGGGCAGTCGCAGCATCCTGTCGCTGATGCGTGAAGACGGTGAGCAACTCGGTCGATTCAAAGTGCGTAGCTTGATGCGCGAGCTTGATTTAGTTAGCAAACAACCCGGCTCCCATGCCTACAGACGAGCAACAGTCGAAAGACTGGATATCCCGAACACATTGAACCGCGAGTTCGACGTGCCAGCGCCCAATCAAGTCTGGTGCGGCGATATCACCTACATTTGGACGCAGGGAAATTGGCATTACCTAGTTGTAGTCCTGGATCTTTGTACGCGCCGGATAGTGGGCTGGGCACTGTCGGAAAAGCCGGACGCTGAACTGGTGATCAAGGCGCTGGATATGGCCTACGAGCAGCGTGGCAGGCCATCAGGTCTATTATTCCACTCGGATCAAGGGTCGCAATATGCAAGCCGGTTGTTTCGTCAGCGGTTGTGGCGATATCGCATAGGTCAGAGCATGAGTCGCCGATGAAATTGCTGGGACAACGCACCAATGGAGCGAGTCTTCCGCAGTTTGAAAACGGAATGGATACCGACCACGGGTTACCGAACGGCTCAAGAGGCTCAGCGCGACATCAGCTATTTTTTGATGCATCGGTACAACTGGATTCGACCCCCATCAATTCAATGGTGGGCTGGCGCCAGCTCGGGCCGAAGAAAAACTTAACGTCGTGTCCGGGATTAGTTGACCACTACAGAGGGCTTCTTGGTGGGAGTGACTTCGGAAAAATAACGCTTCAGGGCATGCCTCTAAGGTCATGCGCTCTGAACCGCTTCGCTGGATGTAGACGCCTCTGACCATCTCGTCTTTGGCTCAACGTGACCAATCCTCAGCGTCGCGTTTGGTGCGAAAGGTCTTGGAAGCTGTCGGCCATCCTTGTTTTCGGATGACTGCTTTCCACGTACCTGAAGGGGTTTTTACGAGAGTTGCCATGCTGTTCTCCGAAGGACATCGGCACGGACTGTACCGAAACTGTACCTCGGGGGCATTCCAAAACACCCTCTCGAACCTGCAGCAGCGCTGCAACCCTTGATTTATATGGTGGGCCCACACGGACTCGAACCGTGGACCAAAGGATTATGAGTCCTCTGCTCTAACCAACTGAGCTATAGGCCCTCAGTCTGGCCGCGGATTATAACGACGGTTTCCCTGCTGTGCTATCCGAAAAGTCTGAAACGGTGATACGAAGGAACGTCGCGCAGAATTCGTCCGGCCGCAGGGGTAGGCTGACGATGTAGCCCTGGATCTGTTCGCAGCCTTCATCGGCGAGGAATTGCTGTTGTTCGAGGTTCTCCACACCTTCTGCGATGACGGTCAGTTGCATGCTGCGGCCCAGGGCGATGATGGCGCGTACGATGGCGGCGTCGTGGGGGTCGTCGGGGAGGCCGCGGACGAAGGACTGGTCGATTTTGAGGATGTCCAACGGCAGCCGCTTGAGGTAGCTGAGCGATGAGTAGCCGGTGCCGAAGTCGTCGATGGCCAGTTGCACGCCCAGTTTTTTCAGGCGGTGCAGCACTGACAGCGCTTCTTCGGTCTGGGACATGATGAAGTTTTCGGTGATTTCCAGTTGCAGGCAGCCGGGTTGTAGCGCGTAGCGCTTGAGCAGTTGTTCGATGCGGTTGACCAGATTGGGCTGGCGCAGTTGGGCACCGGCCAGGTTGACCGAGAGCGGTCCGAAGACGTCGTAGGCCTGGTTCCATTCGTGGAGTTGTTGGCATGCCTGATCGAGCACCCATTCACCGATTTGCAGGATCATGCCGTTTTCTTCGGCCAGCGGAATGAACCGCTCGGGTGGGACTTCGCCGAACGTGGGGTGGGTCCAGCGAATCAATGCCTCGGCGCCGACCAGGCGCTGTGTCAGCAGGCTGACCTTGGGCTGGTAGGAGAGGGTGAATTCGTTGCGTTCGATGGCCCGTCGCAGCTCGTGCTCCAGCGCGATGCGTTCACTGGCCTGGGCCGTGAGGTCGCGGGTGTAGCTCTCCACCCGGTTACGCCCTTTGGCTTTGGAGCGGTACATCGCGGCGTCGGCATTTTTGATGAGCGTGGCCACGTCTGCGCCGTCGGTGGGAAACAATGCGGAGCCGATGCTGGTGCTGATGAAAAACTCGTGCTCTCCCGCTTGGAAGGGCGCGGAGAAGCTGTTCAGCAGTTTGGTGGCGATGACTTCGGCATCGTGACCGGTTTGTAAGCCGGGCAGCAGGATGATGAATTCGTCTCCGCCCAGTCGCGCGACGGTGTCGATGTCACGCAGGTTTTCTTTCAGGCGTTGGGCGATGCCTTTGAGCAGCAAGTCGCCTACGGGATGGCCGAGGCTATCATTGATGTGCTTGAAGCGATCGAGGTCGAGAAACAAGACCGCGCCCAGACTCTGCGCTTCTTTGCTGTGCACCAGCGCGGCGTGCAGGCGACTCTCGAAAAGCGTCCGGTTGGGCAGGCCCGTGAGCGGGTCGTGATGGGCCTGATAGTCAAGTCGCGCCTGGGCCTGTTTGAGGCTTGAGATATCAGCAAACACGGCAACGAAATGGGTGATGAATTTGTCACGGTTGCGCACTGCGCTGATGGTCAGCCAACTGGGATACACCTCGCCATTCTTGCGCCGGTTGCTGATTTCCCCCTGCCAGTGGCCTTCAGCGGTCAACTGGTACCACATCGCGGCATAGAACGCGCTGTCGTGAAGGCCGGACGCCAACAGGCGAGGCGTTTCTCCGATCGCCTCGCCTTCGCTGTACCCAGTGATCTCACTGAACGCCCGGTTCACCGCGTTGATGCGTTGACGTGTGTCGGTGATCAGGACGCCCTCAGCAGTGCTTTCGAAAACGGTGGCCGCCAACTGCAGCTTTTCCTGCATTTGGTAGCGCTCTGTTATGTCTCGAGCGATGGTCAGCATGCAGTCCTCGCCACCAATGGGCAGCGGTCGCGATGAGATTTCACACAGGCGGACCTGACCATCCCTACGTCGAATGTGGCTGGTGAAGTCTTTGACGAAGCCGTCGCGGCTCAACTGTTCCAGAAGCTGCTGCCGTTCGTTGAGATCGACCCAGATGCCCAGGTCAAGCGTGGTGCGTTCCAGCGACAGCGCGCTGTGATAACCGGTGATGCGGCTGAAGCCGTCGTTGATCTCCACAAGCATGCCGTCGCTTTGCCGGGTGATGAGCATGCCGTCGGGCGAGGAGTGGAAGGCTTTGGCGAATTTCTCTTCGGACAGTTGCAGTTGTTGCTGCGCTTCTTTGAGGGGGGTGATGTCCCGCACGACCACGACGACGGCGGGTGTGGAATCCAGATCGAATGGCTCGGCGGAGAGCAGGCCGGTGAATGTCTGGCCGTTGCTGCGTCGAAAAGGCATTTCAAGGTTGCGAATGCTGCCCTTTTGCAAGCGCTGCAGCAGGCTCGGGCCGATGTCCGGGATGCCCCATATGTTGAGTTCGCTCGGCGTTCGGCCAACGACACTGTCGGCATCGAGGCCAATTTGCTCGACAAATGCCCTGTTCGCTTCGAGGAAGCAGCCATCGGAGAGTCTCGCGATCACCAGGATGTCGGGGCATTGAGCGAAGACCGACGCGAATTTGCCTTCTGAGCGACGCAGGGCCTCTTCGGTCTGCTTGGCTTCGCTGATGTCGATCATCAGCCCGCGCATGATCGGTTGATGGCCGTAGCTGATCAAGGTGACGAGGTCGCGTACCCACAGGACTTTGCCCTCGGCATCGATGACGCGGTAATCGAGACTGTGGTCGTTGCCTTGGGCCGTCTGCTCGTCGCAGTACGTCTGAGCCCATGTAAGGTCTTCGGGATGAACAATGCTGCGCCAGAAGCCTGGTTTGCGCCATTGATGAAGGGGGTAACCCAGCAGGTCCTCGGCATGGGGAGACACATAGCTGTAGGAGTAATCCTGGACGTCAGCTTCCCAGGCGATGGCCGACAGGCTCTCGATCATGCCGCGATAATGGTACTCGCTGCTGCGCAGTTCCTGCTCCAGCGCGACCCGGCGTGAAATTTCAGAACTGAGCCGGCGGTTGATGCGCACGACGACGGCCAGGATCGACGACAGCAGGAGAAGGCCGGGTAGGCCATAGAGCACGAAGTCTTTCCAGAACCTCGTCGAATCGGCAGGGCGTTGTGGCACGGCAGAGGTATCGGCCGGGCGCTGCTCGACCGCTTCGGTGGGAGTGATGGCCCCCTGCGTGGGGCTGCCGACGTCTGTAGGACGGGCGCTCTCGGCTACGGAGAGCGATGCTGTCTCGCTGATGCCCATGGTTTCAGGCGACGCAGCGTCCTGACTCTGCATTGAATCCCGTTGTGGACTTTGCCAAGTCAGCGCTCCCTGGGCAGGCGCCGATGTTCCAGCGTACGCTGACCCCGTCAAACACAGGAAAACAATGGCCGGCATCCAAAACATGGCAGCCCCAATCGCTTCGGTGGTGAGATGGAGTCGAGTGTAGCCGGGCTGAGGCTCGGTGGCACAGTGCGGAAATCTTATTCCTGAAAATGCAAAACCCCCGGTGCGGCCGGGGGTTTTGTTTTAACGTGGATCGCTTACTCGTCCAAGAACGAACGCAGGTGTTCGCTTCGGGTCGGGTGGCGCAGTTTGCGCAGGGCCTTGGCTTCGATCTGCCGAATACGTTCACGGGTTACATCGAACTGCTTACCGACTTCCTCAAGGGTGTGGTCAGTATTCATGTCGATGCCAAAACGCATGCGCAGCACCTTGGCTTCTCTGGCGGTCAGGCCCGATAGCACTTCGCGCGTCGCTTCTTTCAGGCTTTCCACTGTGGCGACATCGATAGGCGACTGCATGGTCGAGTCTTCGATGAAGTCACCCAGATGCGAATCTTCGTCATCGCCGATCGGGGTTTCCATGGAGATCGGTTCTTTGGCGATCTTCAATACCTTGCGGATCTTGTCCTCTGGCATTTCCATGCGCTCACCCAGCTCTTCCGGGGTCGGTTCGCGGCCCATCTCCTGCAGCATCTGGCGGGAGATGCGGTTGAGCTTGTTGATCGTCTCGATCATGTGCACCGGGATACGGATGGTGCGGGCCTGGTCGGCGATCGAGCGCGTGATGGCCTGACGGATCCACCAGGTGGCATAGGTCGAGAACTTGTAACCACGACGGTATTCGAACTTGTCCACCGCCTTCATCAGGCCGATGTTGCCTTCCTGAATCAGGTCGAGGAACTGCAGGCCGCGGTTGGTGTACTTCTTGGCGATCGAGATCACCAGACGCAGGTTCGCTTCAACCATCTCTTTCTTCGCACGGCGGGCCTTGGCCTCACCGATCGACATGCGACGGTTGATGTCCTTGATTTCCACGACGCTCAGGCCGGTCTCTTCTTCCAGAGCGCTCAGCTTCTGCTGGCAACGCTGGATGTCTTCCTGCAAGCGGCTGATGGCCTCGGCATATTTGGTCTTGCCCTTCGCCAGTGCTTCGGTCCAGCCTTGATCGACTTCGTTGCCCGGGAACTGGCGCAGGAAATCGGCGCGAGGCATACGGGCATCACGGACGCACAATTGCATGATCGCGCGTTCCTGGGCACGCAGGCGCTCCAGCGCACCGCGAACGGTCTCGACCAGGTTCTCGAACTGCTTCGGAACCAGTTTGATCGGCATGAACAGCTCGGCCAGGGCCAACAGTTCGTCGTTGGCCGGCTTGCTGCCACGGCCATGCTTCTTCAACGCCTTGACGGTAACAGCCAGTTGGTCGGAAACGGCACCGAAACGTTGCGCAGCGACGACCGGATCCGGACCGCTTTCGGTCTCTTCCTCGTCATCGCTGTCGCTTTCTTCTTCCTCGTCGTCGTCCGCGTCATCGGCCTTGCCGGCTTTCTGATCCATCGGCAACGGCGCTTCGGCAGGTGGCGCAATACCGTCGTCTGGGTCGATGTAACCGCTCAGAACGTCGGACAGCCGACCGCCCTCGGTGGTCACGCGATCGTATTCGGACAGAATGTGCTCGACGGTACCCGGGAAGTGAGCGATGGCGCTCATCACCTCGCGGATACCTTCCTCGATGCGTTTGGCGATTTCGATTTCGCCTTCACGAGTCAGCAGCTCGACCGTACCCATTTCTCGCATGTACATGCGCACGGGGTCGGTGGTGCGACCGATGTCGGTCTCTACCGCTGCCAACGCGGCGGCTGCTTCTTCCGCAGCGGCCTCGTCGGTATCGGCGTCGGCCAGCATAAGGGCGTCCGCATCCGGAGCACTCTCGTGTACGGGGATCCCCATGTCGTTAATCATGCGGATGATGTCTTCCACCTGCTCAGGATCTGAAATATCCTCAGGCAGGTGGTCGTTGACCTCGGCGTAAGTCAGATACTTCTGCTCACGGCCCAGTTTGATCAACTCAATAATACGAGACTGCTGTTGCGCTTTTCCGGACATAACACCCTATCCACTGAAGGTCTTGGCGGGCAAAAAACAAGCCGGGGATTATACCCGAGCTAGGACCTCACGCGCCAGTTGAGGTCGGGGTTTGTGCAGGAAGATTGCGATTCAACAGGTTGAGCAGCCGAACTTTTTCCTCGGCGCTCAGCCCTGTCTGCCTTTCCTTCCTGATCAATTCATCCAGGTGGCGCTCGCGTTGGCGAGCGGACAACCTAGTTATAGTGTCGAAAAACTGTTGTTCAAGGTTATCGGCCGCGATCAGCCATTCCTTTTCCGCCAGTTGTCTTAATAATTTCCCTTGTTCTGTCCCATGCCATCGCGCGATGAGTTGCATGGATTTGAGCTTCGGGTTTTTCTGCATGGCTTCGATCAAGGCCACCAAAAGCTGCGAAGTGCTGTGCTCTTCATCGGCGAACGTGCTGGCATTGGCTACCTTTGCCGACAGGTCGGGGTGATGCAGCAAGGTTCTCAGCGCGGTCAGGATCGGCGCTTCCACGCCAATCGGAATCCGGCGTGGTTCGAAGTCGGGCCGCTTGCCGTTTTTGTCCCACTTCTTGCCCTTGTCCCAGGGTTTGTTTTCCCATTTCTTTTTCTGGCCGCTGCCCGAACTCTGAGTTGTCCATTCCTTGGCCGACTCATACGGGTCTTGCGGCTGATAATCGCCATAATCCGGTATCGAATCGTAGTCGAGGCCCGGGTCAAACGGTGGCGGCGCTTCCGTCGGGGCCGACTGCACCAGTTGGTTCACCGTGGCCGCATCCAGGCCGGTGATTTCTTTGAGTCGTCGGCGCATCAGTTCGCGCAGGTTTGCACCGGGTACTTTTTCGATCAGTGGCGCGGCCAGCGTGACCATGTGCGCCTTGCCTTCCAGGGAGCGTGGGTCCGCCTCCTTGGTCAGTTGCTCGAAAAAGTAGTCCGCCAAAGGCTGCGCATGCTGGTTGATCCTGGCTCTGAACGCGTCAGTGCCCTCGGCGCGAATCAGGGTGTCCGGGTCTTCGCCCTCCGGCAGGAAAAGAAACCGTGCCCGGCGCCCGTCCTGCAAGCTGGAAAGCGTTGCTTCCAATGCCCGCCATGCTGCGTTTCGCCCCGCCTGGTCGCCATCGAAACAGAACAGCACGTTCGGGACGACACGAAACAGTCGCTTCAAATGCTCTTCGCTAGTGGCGGTGCCCAGCGTGGCGACGGCATTGCGCAGGCCTTGTTGAGCCAGCGCAATGACGTCCATGTAGCCTTCGACCACAATGATTTCATCGAGGTTGCGATTATGTTTGCGTGCCTCGAACAGGCCATACAATTCCTGGCCTTTATGAAATACCGGTGTCTCCGGAGAGTTCAGGTATTTCGGTTTGTCGTCGCCCAGTACCCGCCCACCAAAGGCGATGACCCGGCCGCGTGTGTCGCGGATTGGGAACATCACGCGGTCGCGGAAGCGGTCGTAGCGCTTGCCGGTCTCGGCGTTTTCGATCAGCAGGCCAGCATCAATCATGGCTTTCTGCTGAAGGGTATCGCTGCTCAGGTGCTTGTAGAGGTTATCCCAGCCGGGCGGGGCAAACCCCAGCCCGAAATCCCGAGCGATCTCGCCTGACAGGCCGCGGCCTTTCAGGTAATCCACGGCTGCTTTGCGCGTGGGATGGTTTTTCAGTGCGGCGCGGTAAAACTCGGCGGCAGCGGCCAGCAGTGGATAGAGCGGCGAATCCGTGGGTTGCCGGGCCTTTTGGCCTCTGACGCCCTGCTCCCGCGGTACTTCCATACCTGCGGCCTTGGCCAGTTCCTCGACAGCCTGGGGGAAGTCCAGGTTGTCGTGGTCCATGATGAACCCGAGGGCGTTGCCGCCTGCGCCGCAACCGAAGCAGTAATAGAACTGTTTGTCAGGGCTGACGCTGAACGATGGCGTCTTTTCCTTGTGAAAAGGACAGCATGCGCTGAAATTCTTCCCGGTTTTCTTGAGTTGTACGCGTGAACTGACAACATCGACGATGTCGGTGCGGTTCAGAAGGTCGTCAATAAAACCTTGGGGAATCAATCCGGCCATGGCGTTCTCATCATCAGGCGCCGCGCCAGCAAGATCGTGGCGAATCCAAAGCGTAACGACGGTTGCTTGGTCAGTGTAGACGGGTCAACGTAGCCTGGCTCAGGCTGGAAGAATATGACGAGGCTTGTCGTGAAGGCGTTGATAACGCTGAAAGCCACGTCGGTGCAGCGTGGAGCAAGATCTGTAACTGCCGACAGCCCGGCTTTAGGGCCGGGCGGGGCAGAAACTTGCGACGAACGTCTGTATTAGTACAGACGAACGGCGCGGCGCTGTTCGCGCTGAACTTTCTTGGCGTGACGCTTAACAGCAGCAGCTGCCTTGCGCTTACGCTCGGAAGTTGGTTTCTCGTAAAATTCGCGGCTACGAACTTCGGCCAGAGTGCCGGCTTTCTCGCAGGAGCGCTTGAAACGACGCAGAGCTACGTCGAAGGGTTCATTCTCTTTAACTTTGACGGCTGGCATCCAGAGCTACCTTCATTCATTACCGGGGTCGACGCCTCGCACAACGCTTGTACAGAGTACGCCGGTTTTAAGGGTTGCGGATGTTAACTCCTCGGCGCGAGGAATGCAAAGCCTCTGATCGAAAAGCACTGGTCGCAGGCATGAGTGGCGACTATCATGCGCGCCTTCGAAATCAGCCTCCACAAGGCGTACCCCATGCTAGTACTGGGTTTGGAAACTTCCTGCGACGAAACAGGCGTTGCGCTGTATGACAGCGAACGCGGTTTGCTCGCCGATGCATTGTTCAGCCAGATCGACCTGCACCGGGTCTACGGTGGCGTGGTGCCGGAGCTGGCCTCCCGCGATCACGTCAAGCGCATGCTGCCCCTGATCCGACAGGTGCTGGCCGAAGCGGACTGTGCCGTGACCGAGATCGACGGCATTGCCTACACCGCCGGCCCCGGCCTGGTGGGCGCTTTGCTGGTCGGTGCCTCCTGCGCTCAGGCGTTGGCCTTTGCCTGGGATATCCCGGCGCTCGGGGTTCACCACATGGAAGGCCATCTTCTGGCGCCGATGCTGGAGGCGCAACCCCCCGAGTTTCCGTTCGTCGCTTTGCTGGTGTCCGGTGGCCACACCCAACTGGTCAGGGTCGACGGTATCGGCCTTTATGAGTTGCTGGGCGAAACGCTGGATGATGCCGCCGGCGAAGCGTTCGACAAAACCGCGAAGATGATGGGGCTCAATTACCCAGGTGGCCCGGAAATTTCGCGTCTGGCGCTCAACGGTAAGCCGGGGCGTTTCGCGTTCCCGCGGCCCATGACCGACCGTCCGGGCCTGACCTTCAGTTTCAGCGGTCTGAAAACCTCCGCCCTGAACACCTGGCAGCAGTGCCAGAACGCTGGGGACGACGGCGAGCAAACCCGTTGCGACATCGCGCTGGCCTTCCAAGACGCGGTAGTGGAGACTCTGACCATCAAGTGCCAACGCGCGCTCAGGCAGACTCAGCTACAGCGGCTGGTCATCGCCGGCGGCGTGAGCGCAAACAAGGCGCTGCGACGTTCGCTGGAGCAGATGCTGCACGGCTTGGGTGGCAGCGTCTACTACGCGCGCCCCGAGTTTTGCACCGACAACGGAGCAATGATCGCGTTTGCAGGATGCCAGCGGTTGCTGGCCGGCCAGAAGGACGACCTGAGCATCAGCGTCCAGGCCCGTTGGCCGATGGAGCAGTTGCCCGGGTTATGACGTCTGGGCAGGCAGAAAAAAGGCTCGTATGAGCCTTTTTTCTATTATGGATTCAGAAATGTCGTTCGCGCCCGGCGTAGAGGTCGCGTAAATTGCCGCGGTGGCGCCAGACGATCAACAGTGTCAGGACGGTCATCGGTAGCAGGGCCTGGGGCAACTGCCAGGCGAGCAGCGGCAGGGTCAGCGGTGTAGCGATCAATGAAGCGAGCGAGCTGGTGCGGGTCAGGTAAAACGTCAGCAACCAGGCGCCGACCGCGAGAAGCGCGGCGGGTGCGTACAGCCCCAGTAACATACCGGCTGCCGTGGCGACGCCCTTGCCGCCACGAAAGCGGAAGTACAAAGGAAACAGGTGACCGAGCACTGCGCAGAGTCCGACCCAGGCTTGATCCCTGGCGTTGAGCCCGGCCCAGCCTGCGATCAGCACCGGGATCGACCCTTTGCAGACGTCGCCGATCAGGGTCAGGATAGCGAGCTTCTTGCCCGCCAGGCGCAACATATTGGTGGCGCCCGCATTGCCCGAACCGCTGTCGCGCGGGTCCGGGCTGCCATTGAGGCGGCTGAGCAGGATGGCGAAGGACAGCGAGCCGAGCAGGTAGGCGAGGATCGCCAGTGACCAAAACATGCTAACCATTCCGGGCGGGGATGGCCTGATTCTAACGGCGCATCGCGCCCTTGTCGTGCAGCGGAGTAAAAGGCTTGGACAGAGTTTTCATTGAGGGTCTGGAGGTCGACACGGTGATTGGCGCCTACGACTGGGAGCGTGGCATTCGCCAGGTTCTGCGTCTGGACCTGAGTTTTGCCTGGGACAACCGTCCGGCCGCTGCGGGCGATGATTTGAGCAAGGCCTTGGATTACGCCAGCGTGAGCGCACGCATCCAGGCGTTCGCCGACGCTTCGCAATTCCAGCTGGTGGAAACCTTCGCCGAGCGACTGGCCGAGGTGTTGATGAGCGAGTTCAACATACCCTGGCTGCATCTGAAATTGACCAAGCCGGGCGCCGTTGCGGCTGCCAAGGGCGTGGGTGTGGAGATCGAGCGCGGATGCCGCTGACACGCGTTTTCCTCGGGCTGGGCAGTAACATTGACCGGCACCGTCACCTGAATGCCGGGCTTGATGCGCTTTCAGGGTTTCTGCAAGACATGTCCTGCTCGCCGGTGTTCGAGAGTCATCCGGTGGGAATCAAGAGCGGGCCGTTCTTCAATCTGGTGGTTTCAGCGCTGACCGATCTGCCGTTGATGGCGCTGGATCGTCGGCTGAAATTCATCGAAGCCGACAACGGCCGCTATGCCCCGGATCGCAAAGGTTTGCCGCTGGACATCGACGTGCTGCTGTACGACGAGCACGTGGGCAACTTCGATGGGCTGGTCTTGCCGCGAGCCGAAATCTTGAAAAATGCCTTTGTCCTGTGGCCGCTCTCGCTGATCGCGCCGGAGAAGGTTCATCCCGAAGTCGGGCAGACGTTCGCGCAACTGTGGGAAAACGCCCGAATTGACCAACAATTGTGGCCGGTGGCGTTCGACTGGCGAGGCCAGGCGCTGACACCGGACACGCTTCTTTCTGCAAGCTAGCGGGCACGACTGCTACGGGGGAGGGCATGCCTGTCGTCGGCATGCTCGCCGAAATCGAAGGTTCGTCCGTCAGCCAGCGTCAGGCCTGGTATGACGCTTTGTAAAACGTCAATGTGTCCAGCCGCTCCCGCTTGAGCGCTTCCCCCAGCGCCTGCCCCTGATACCCCTTGTCCAGCAATGGTTGAACCGCTACCTGCCGCGCCGCTTGCGCCGCGCCTCGCAGGTATTGGGCCTGCGGATAGCTGCGTTCTTCGAAGCCCTTGCGCCCGCGAGCATCCATTTCGCAGGCGACGATGAATTCCTCGAAGCGCTGCGGCCTGCGATAGACGTCGAAGCTTTGCAGCAAATCGAGGAGGGTGGAGGGCTTGAGCTCCAGCGCGCGATGGCCATGGGTATGGTACTGGCCGACCAGCAGCGCCAGTTCCTGACAGTCCTTCGGCACCTTGAAGCGCGTGTTCACGGCCTTGATTGCCTTCAACCCCTTTTGCTCATGGGCGATGTGGCGAGGCCATTCTTCTTCCGGCGTCAGCCCTTTGCCCAGATCGTGAAGCAGGCATGCCCAACGGACGCTGAGAGGCTGGCGATGCCGCGCCGATTGATGCAGGACGCTCAAGACGTGCACGCCCGTGTCGATTTCCGGGTGATGGGCCTCGGGCTGGGGAATGCCGAACAGTTTATCGACTTCGGGCATGAGCACGCTGAGCGCGCCACAATCCCTTAATACCTGAATGAAGACTTGGGGCTCTGGCTCCATCAGGGCGCGGGAAATTTCCTTCCAGCTGCGTTCGGGGGTCAGGGCTTCCAATTCGCCCGATGCGCTGATTTCACGCATCAAATCCATGGTTTCGGGTGCAACGGTGAAACCGTCGGCTGCGTAGCGAGCCGCAAACCTCGCCACACGCAATACGCGCAATGGGTCTTCTGCGAAGGCCGGGGAAACGTGACGTAGCAGGCGCGCTTCCAGATCGCGCTGGCCGTGATAGGGATCGGTCAGGTGACCTTCTCTGTCTTCGGCCATGGCGTTGATGGTCAGGTCACGACGAATCAAGTCTTCCTCGAGCGTGACGTCGGGATCGGTGTGAAAAACGAAGCCGCCGTAGCCACGCCCGCTCTTGCGTTCCGTGCGCGCCAGCGCGTACTCCTCGCCCGTGAGCGGATGGAGAAAAACCGGGAAATCCGTACCCACTGGGCGGTAGCCCTTGATGAGCATGTCGTCGGCCGTCGCGCCCACCACCACCCAGTCGGTGTCCGACACGGGTTTGCCAAGCAGGCGATCGCGAACGGCACCGCCAACTTTATAGATCTGCATAAAAAACCTCCGTGAGCGCGACAGGATAAACCTAACGTCGCGCTTGCGGAGGTGCAAACCGCTTTATCTTCGTTCGCTGGTCAACTCACTGGCCAGCGACCGTCAGGTCAAATCGCCCTCAAAGGTGAACGATGGCCAGGTCGAGCCGGGGATATTCACTGTCTGCGTGCTCGCCTCTCGGCGGGACATGGTGGGTCTTCATGACCTGATCGCCTTGCAGTGTTTCCAGGTGAATGTCGAACCCCCACAGCCGATGCAGGTGCTTGAGCACCTCCTCGGTCGAGTCGCCCAGAGGCTTGCGGTCATGTTGTTGATGGCGCAGGGTCAGCGAACGGTCACCACGGCGGTCAATGCTGTAGATCTGCACGTTAGGTTCGCGGTTGCCGAGGTTGTATTGAGCGGCAAGCGTCTCTCTGATGGTTCGGTAGCCAGCCTCGTCGTGAATGGCTGGCACCAGAAGTTCGTCCTTCTGGTCATCATCCAGAATGCTGAACAGCTTCAGGTCACGAATCACCTTGGGCGACAGGTACTGCAGGATGAAGCTTTCGTCCTTGAAGCTGCTCATCGCGAATTTCACGGCGGTCAGCCAGTCGGTCCCGGCGAGCTCGGGGAACCAGCGGCGGTCCTCGTCGGTGGGGTGCTCGCACATCCGCCGAATGTCCTGAAACATAGCGAACCCCAAGGTGTAGGGGTTGATGCCACTGTAGTAAGGGCTGTCGAAGCCGGGTTGAAAAACCACGCTGGTATGGGACTGCAGGAACTCCATCATGAAGCCGTCCGTGACCAGGCCTTCGTCGTACAGATCGTTCATGAGGGTGTAGTGCCAGAAGGTCGCCCACCCTTCGTTCATGACCTGGGTCTGACGCTGTGGGTAGAAATACTGCGCAATCTTGCGCACGATGCGCACCACTTCACGCTGCCAGGGCTCCAGCAACGGCGCGTGCTTCTCGATGAAATAAAGGATGTTTTCCTGAGGCTCGGCGGGGAAGCGCGCGTTGTCTTCCTTATCGTTCTTGCTGGCGCTTTTCGGGATGGTGCGCCACAGATCGTTGATCTGTTTCTGCAAGTGTTCCTCACGGTCTTTCTGGCGGCGTCGCTCTTCCTCGGCGGAGATAGGGTAAGGCCGCTTGTAGCGGTCGACGCCGTAATTCATCAGCGCGTGACAGGAATCGAGCAGGTCTTCGACGGCGTCGATGCCGTGGCGCTCCTCGCATTGCATGATGTACTGCTTGGCAAACACCAGGTAATCGATGATCGAGCTGGCGTCCGTCCAGGTGCGGAACAGGTAGTTGCCTTTGAAGAAGCTGTTGTGACCGTAACAGGCGTGGGCGACAACCAGCGCCTGCATGCAGATGGTGTTTTCTTCCATCAAATAGGCAATGCACGGATCGGAGTTGATGACGATCTCGTACGCCAAGCCCATCTGACCACGGGAGTAGGATTTTTCAGTGCTGAGGAAGTGCTTGCCGTAGGACCAGTGGTGATACCCCAGCGGCATGCCGACCGATGCATAGGCATCCATCATCTGCTCGGCAGTGATCACTTCGATCTGGTTAGGGTAGGTGTCCAGAGCGTAACGTTCGGCGATGCGGCTGATCTCCCGGTCATAGGCCTGGATCAGTTCGAACGTCCACTCGGAGCCTGTGGAAAGCGGTTGGCGTTTCTGTTCTCTACCGGTCATGTCACTAACCTGCGCTGGAAGAGTTCACGGAATACCGGGTAGATATCACCGGCGGATACCAACTGTTGCTGGGCGAACGTGTCAGCGAAAGCCTCCCCGATGCGCTCATATTCGAACCACAGCGCCTGATGTTCGCGCGGGGTGATTTCGACGTAAGTGTAGTACTGCACGAAGGGCATGATTTGCTTGATCAGAATGTCGCGACAGATTGGCGAATCGTCGTTCCAATTGTCCCCGTCCGAGGCTTGGGCGGCGTAGATGTTCCATTCGTTGGTGGGATAGCGCTCGGCCATGATTTCCTGCATGAGCTTCAACGCACTGGATACGATGGTGCCCCCGGTTTCCCGAGAGTAGAAAAACTCCTCTTCGTCGACTTCTCGCGCGCTGGTGTGGTGGCGAATGAACACCACTTCGATCTTGTCGTAATTACGCTTCAGGAACAGGTACAGGAGGATGAAAAAGCGCTTCGCGATGTCTTTGGTCGCTTGAGTCATCGAGCCCGATACGTCCATCAGGCAGAACATGACCGCTTTGGAGCTGGGGTTGGGTTGCTTGACCAGCAGGTTGTATTTGAGGTCGAAGGTGTCCAGGTAAGGGACGCGCTTGATGCGCGCGCGAAGCCGGTCTGCCTCGGTTTCCAGTTCCTGGATGTCGCCAAAATTGTCGGGCTCTTCGCGTTTCAGGCGCTCCAGTTCGGCCTGGACTTCCTTGAGTTTGGCGCGGCTGCTGCCGGAAAGCGCTATGCGTCGGGCATGGGCCGAGCGCAGCGTGCGAATGATGTTGATGCGCGAAGGGTTACCTTCGTTGCTGATCCCCGCACGAACGGTCTTGAAGGTATCGGTCCCGGTCAGGTTGCGTTTGACGAGGTTGGGCAGTTCGAGGTCTTCGAACATGAACTCCAGAAATTCTTCCTGGGTGATCTGGAACACGAACTCATCCATGCCTTCGCCGGAGTTGCTCGCCTTGCCAGCCCCCTTGCCACCGCCCCCGCCTTGAGGTCGGGCAATGCGTTCGCCAGTGGTGAATTCTTTATTCCCGGGGTGGACCACGGTTTGTTTGCCACCCCGCCCATGGTGGAGCACCGGCTCGTCGATATCGCGGCCGGGGATGCTGATCTGTTCGCCATGTTCCATGTCGGTGATGGAGCGGCGGCTGACCGCTTCCTCCACCGCTTTCTTGATGTGGTCACGGTAACGCCGCAGAAAGCGCTGACGGTTTACCGTGCTCTTGTTCTTGCCGTTGAGACGTCGGTCGATCACATAACTCATACGAGGGCCCCTTGGGGGAGCTGCAAGCCATAAGCCGCAAGCTGCAAGTTTTGACCGCAAACACCACCTCAAGCTACAAGCCTCAAGCCAGACAGTGGGCTATCAAACCTACCGAATGGCTTTGAGCTTGCCGCTAGAAGCTCACAACTTGTCGCTGCGTTACTGGGATTTGCGGACGCGCAGGTACCACTCGGAGAGCAGACGCACCTGTTTGTCGGTATAGCCCCGCTCGACCATCCGGGTCACGAAGTCGTTGTGTTTCTGTTGATCCTCTTTACTGGCTTTTGCGTTGAAACTGATGACCGGCAACAGGTCTTCGGTGTTGGAGAACATTTTCTTCTCGATCACCACCCGCAGCTTCTCGTAGCCGAGCCAGGTCGGGTTTTTGCCGTTATTGTTCGCGCGGGCGCGCAGCACGAAGTTGACGATCTCGTTGCGGAAATCCTTCGGATTGCTGATGCCAGCGGGTTTCTCGATTTTCTCCAGTTCTTCGTTGAGCGCTACACGATTGAGGATCTCGCCGGTTTCCGGGTCGCGGTATTCCTGATCCTGAATCCAGAAATCCGCGTAGAGCACGTAGCGGTCGAAGATGTTCTGGCCGTACTCGCTGTAGGATTCCAGATAGGCCGTCTGGATTTCCTTGCCGATGAATTCGATGTAGCGCGGCGCGAGGTACTCTTTGATGAAGCGCAGGTAGCGTTCTCGGGTTTCGGCCTGGAACTGCTCCTGTTCGATCTGCTGCTCGAGCACATACAGCAGATGCACAGGGTTGGCCGCGACTTCATGCGGATCGAAGTTGAAGACCTTCGATAGAATCTTGAACGCGAAGCGGGTGGATAGGCCGTTCATCCCTTCGTCGACACCGGCCGAATCACGGTATTCCTGAATCGACTTGGCCTTCGGATCGGTGTCCTTGAGGTTCTCGCCGTCGTACACCCGCATCTTGGAATAGATGTTCGAGTTTTCCGGTTCTTTCAAACGCGACAACACGGTGAATTGCGCCAGCATTTTCAAGGTGTCCGGTGCGCAATGCGCTCTGGCCAGCGAGCTGTTGACCAGCAACTTGTCGTAGATCTTGATCTCATCGCTGACGCGCAAGCAGTACGGCACCTTCACGATGTAGATACGGTCGATGAAGGCTTCGTTGTTCTTGTTGTTGCGGAAGCTGTGCCATTCCGATTCGTTGGAGTGCGCCAGCAAAATACCAGTAAAGGGGATCGCGCCCAGGCCTTCGGTACTGTTGTAGTTACCTTCCTGAGTCGCGGTGAGCAGTGGGTGCAGCACCTTGATCGGTGCCTTGAACATCTCCACAAATTCCATCAGGCCCTGGTTGGCCCGGCACAGCGCGCCCGAATAGCTGTAGGCGTCGGCGTCGTTCTGTGGGTATTCCTCAAGCTTGCGAATGTCGACCTTGCCGACCAGCGCCGAGATGTCCTGGTTGTTTTCGTCGCCCGGTTCGGTCTTGGCCACGGCGATCTGATTGAGGATCGACGGGTACAGTTTCACCACTTTGAACTGGCTGATGTCGCCCCCGAACTCGGCCAGGCGTTTGGTCGCCCATGGCGACATGATCGTGTTCAGGTAGCGCCGCGGGATGCCGTAATCCTCTTCGAGGATCGCGCCGTCTTCGGAAGGTTTGAACAGGCCCAGCGGCGACTCGAAAACCGGGGAGCCCTTGATGGCGTAGAAGGGGATTTTTTCAACGAGCTGTTTGAGCTTTTCAGCCAGAGACGACTTGCCACCGCCTACCGGGCCGAGCAGGTAAAGGATCTGTTTCTTCTCTTCCAGACCTTGGGCGGCGTGGCGGAAGTACGAGACGATTTGCTCGATGCAGTCCTCCATGCCATGGAAGTCCTCGAACGCCGGATAGCGCCGGATGACCTTGTTGGAGAAGATTCTGGACAGCCTGGAATTGGTCGACGTATCGAACAGTTCAGGCTCGCCGATGGCCATCAGAAGGCGTTCTGCGGCTGAGGCGTATGCGCTGCGGTCGGTTTTGCAGAGCTCCAAGTACTCCTGTAGCGAGAGCTCTTCCTGGCGTGTCGATTCAAAGCGTTGTTGGAAGTGGCTAAAAATACTCATGACGTCACCTCGCTCGATACGTGGAGCCGGCGGCGGATCGTCAGTCGATGCTGGATGACGGCCGATCACTCAGCTGTCATTTACCCCCCAAACACCATAAAAGTAGCTACCGATGACCCACGCGCCGGTGTACCGGCTCTCCCCTGATTCGGATGGCCTGAGCACAAGGATAGTTCGGATTCGCACACAGAAAGAAGGAAGGCGTGTGAATGTGAGGCAACCGTTCGTCAGTTAGGCGCGCGAAGCCGCGTAGGACGCGGGCTTGCGCGCAGAAAAATATTTTTCGATCAGGCTTGCGTGGTTTCGCTTGGAAAAGTGTTTTTCCACAGCTCGAATCCGCCGTCCATGCTGTAGACCTCGGAGAAGCCCTGCCCTACAAGATAGGCCGCTGCGCTCTGGCTTGAATTGCCGTGATAGCAGAGGACGACGAGCGGCTTGTCCAGGTCGGCTTCGCGGATGAAGTCGGCGATGGAGTGGTTGTCCAGATGGTGCGAGTCAGGAATGTGGTTGTTGGCGAAAGTCTGTGCATCGCGTACGTCGACGAGTACGGCGCCTTGCTCGCGCAGCGCCTGGGCCTGCTCCGGCGGGATGCGTTTGAAGTCGGTCATCGCATGGGCTCCTTGGCCTGGGTTCTCGAACGGCCGAGAACGAAAAAAGGATTTTAACGCCGGTCCGATGCCTGGGGCACGGCTACCGAATCAGGTTTTTCAACGTTGCGGGATGCCCCCGCTCATCGCAGTCGCAACGGAGCATCTCCCGGCTGTCGACATTGAGCATGGACATCGCACCACCCCAGACGCAACCCGTGTCGAGCGCATAGACCCCCGGCTCGTTGCAGCGTCCCTCCAGGGCAGCCCAGTGGCCGAAGATGATATTCAGGCCTTTGGTCTTGCGGTCCTTGTGGCTGAACCAGGGGGCGTAGCCGGCGGGGGCGCTGTCTAACCCCTCCTTGCTTTTGAGGTCGAGCTTGCCATCGCCGGTGCAGAAACGCATGCGGGTGAAATAGTTGGTGATGACGCGCAGCCGCGTGACGCCCTGCAGGTCCTTGTCCCATTTCGCCGGCTCATTGCCGTACATGCCGTCAAGGAAGAGCTCGAACAGGTTATCGTCGCGCAGGGCTTCCTCGACCTCCTCGGCGCAGCGCAACGCTTTTTTCAGGCTCCACTGTGGAGGGATGCCAGCATGGACCATCGCAATATCCCGCTCGGCATCGTAGTGCATGAGCTTCTGCTGGCGCAGCCAGTCGAGCAGGTCGTTGGCGTCTGGCGCTTCAAGGATTTCTCGAAGGGTATCGCCTTTTTTGAGCCGCTCGATGTTGCGCCCCGCTGCAAGCAGATGCAGGTCATGGTTGCCGAGAACGCAGACGATGGCGTTGCGCATGCCATAGAGAAAGCGCAGGGTTTCCAGTGATTGAGGCCCCCTGTTGACCAGGTCCCCCACCAGCCACAGCTTGTCGCGGTTGGGGTCGAAGGAGACGCGGTCGAGCAGGCATTTCAATGGCTCAAGGCAACCTTGCAGATCACCGACTGCGTAAACCGTCATCAGTGAAGCGCTCCTGGGACGGCCAGACGAAACGGCGCGATGATGGCATCGAACCGTGTCCCGTCTTCAGCGAGCATCTGATAACTGCCTTGCATGTTGCCGACCTGAGTGGTCATGACGGTCCCGCTGCTGTACGTGTAACTCTGCCCTGCCTGAATCAACGGCTGCTGGCCGACGACACCCTCGCCGCGAACTTCCTCGACGTTGCCGTCGCCATCGGTGATGACCCAGTGTCGCGACAGCAGTTGGGCGGGCAGCTCGCCGTTGTTGTGCACCGTGATGGTGTAAGCGAAGGCGAAGCGGTTCTGCTCAGGCTGCGATTGTTCTGCGAGAAAACGGGTCACGACGCTGACGTCGACCTGGTAGCGAGGATCAGACATGCAAAAGGCCTTGAAAGCTGGGCGGAAAAAGCCGGAAGAGCCCGGAGATGAAGAGTCTAGGACATGTCACGGGTAAAAAACCAATGGGGTTCGGACCGGACATGCCCTTGAATGGATCAGCCCGCGACGGATTTGTCGGCAAGCTTGTCGGCCAAGCGCACGAATGCCGCCAGATCCAGTTGTTCTGGACGTAGGCTGCCGTCCACTCCCGCGTCGGCGATTTCATCGCTGGTCAGGAGCGCCTTGAGCGTATTGCGTAGGGTCTTGCGCCGCTGATTGAAGGCCTCGCGCACGATGCGCTCCAGCACGCGATGATCCTTCGCCGGGTGGGGGAGGCTCTCGTGAGGGACGAGACGAACGATCGCCGAGTCGACTTTCGGCGGCGGATTGAACGCACCGGGGCCAACGTTGAACAGGTGTTCGACCCGGCAGTGGTACTGCACCATGATCGACAGACGGCCCCAATCGCCGCCGCCAGGGCCAGCGGCAAGACGCTCGACCACTTCTTTCTGCAGCATGAAATGCATGTCACGGATCAGATGAGCGCTGTCCAGCAGATGGAAGATCAGCGGCGTGGAAATGTTGTAAGGCAAGTTGCCGACCACGCGCAGCGAGTGGGGAGCGGCGTGCAGCGTGCCGAAGTCGAACTTCAGCGCATCGCCCTGATGCAGGCTGAAGTTCGGCAGATGGCTGAACTGGCCCATCAGGATCGGCACCAGATCCTTGTCGAGCTCGACGACATCCAGTGTCGCGCCGCTGCCCAGCAGGCCTTCGGTCAATGCACCTTGGCCAGGGCCAATCTCCAGCATGCGGTCATCGGGCTTGGCGCGAATGGAGCGCAGGATCTTGTCGATCACCCCCGCGTCATGCAGGAAGTTCTGGCCGAATCGCTTACGGGCCTTGTGTTGGTATTGCTCAGTCATTTAGTTACGGGTCTCGGCCATCTGATAGGCGGTTTGCAGAGCGACCTGGAGGCTGCCGGTGTCGATTTTGCCGGTGCCTGCCAGGTCCAGTGCCGTGCCGTGGTCCACGGAGGTGCGGATGATGGGCAGGCCCAGTGTGATGTTGACGGCAGCGCCGAAGCCTTTGTACTTCAGCACCGGCAGGCCCTGATCGTGGTACATCGCCAGCACCGCGTCGCAGTGCTCCAGATACTTGGGGGTAAACAGCGTGTCGGCGGGCAGCGGGCCCCGCAGGTCCAGGCCCTCGCTGCGCAGACGCTCCAGAACGGGTTCGATCGTGTCGATTTCTTCGCGGCCCAAATGCCCCCCTTCACCGGCGTGAGGATTCAGCCCGCACACCAGAATGCGGGGTTGGGCAATGCCGAACTTACCGACGAGATCAGCGTGGAGAATGCGTGTCACGCGCTCCAGCCGTTCGGCAGTGATGGCGTCTGCGACGTCACGCAGTGGCAAGTGGGTAGTCACCAACGCGACTCTCAGGTCACCCGTGGCGAGCATCATCACGACTTGTTCGGTCCGGGTCAGCTCGGCAAGAAACTCGGTGTGGCCTGAAAAGGGAAGCCCGCTGTCGTTGATCACGCCTTTGTGCACAGGGGCCGTGATCATCCCGGCGAAGAGGCCGTCGATGCAGCCTTGGCCCGCACGGGTCAAGGTTTCGATCACGAATGCGCCGTTAGCCGTATTCAGTTGCCCGGCCACGACAGGGCCCTGCAGCGGCGTGTCCCAGACATACAGGCTGCCAGCTTGCGCCGGCGTATCCGGCCAGGCGTCGGGGGAAACGGCAATCAGGTTGACCGACACACCGAGTTGCGCGGCCCGCTCGTGGAGCAGGTCGCGACTGGTAATGGCAATCAGGGGGTAGGGCTGGGACTGCGCGGCGAGCAGCAGGCAAAGGTCAGGACCGATGCCGGCGGGCTCGCCGGGTGTCAGCGCGAAGCGCCGGGGGTTCACTTGGCGGCCTGGTCAGCGCCAGGCAGCTTGATTTCAACGTAGGCTTCGTCGCGGATCTGGCGCAGCCAGGTCTGCAGCTCTTCGTCGTGTTTGCGGTTGCGCAGCACGGTCATCGCCTGTTGCTCTCGGGCCTGGTTGGTGCTGTCGGTGGCGCGACGGCCCAGGACTTCCAGCACGTGCCAGCCAAACTGCGTCTGGAACGGTTTGGAGACCACGCCTTGCGGCGTTTCATTCATCACATCGCGGAACTCAGGCACCAGGTTGCGCGGGTCCACCCAGTTCATGTCACCGCCATTGAGCGCAGAGCCCGGATCTTCCGAGAAGCTCTTCGCCAGTTCGGCGAAGTCTTCACCGTTCTGGATGCGGTCGTAGATACGCTGGGCCAGCATCTTGGTTTCAGCTTCGCTGCGAATCTCGCTCGGCTTGATCAGAATGTGGCGCACATGAACTTCGTCGCGCATCTGGGTCTGGTTGTCACCGCCGCGCTTGCCCAGCAATTTCAGGATGATGAAGCCGCCTGGCGTACGGGCCGGTGGGGTGACCTCGCCGGGGCTCATCGAATTCAGCATGTCACCGAAGGGCGGCGGCAATTGGGCGGCTTTACGCCAGCCCATGTCACCGCCGTCCAGCGCGCTTTCGCTTGCCGATGACGAGATGGCCAGTTGCTCGAAGTTGGCACCCTGCTGCAGCTTGCCGTAGATGTCCTTGGCTTTGGCGGCTGCTTCCTGAATCTGCGCGGACGTGGCGCTGTCCGGCGTCGGAATCAGAATGTTGGCCAGGTGGTACTCTTCGGAGAACTGCGCCTTGCCCAGATCGGATGCCAAGAAGTTCTTCACTTCCTGATCCGAGACCTGAATGCGTTCGGCGACACGACGCTGACGCACGCGGCTGATGATCATTTCGCGGCGGATCTGCTCACGGGCGTTCTGGAACGACAGGCCGTCGTGCGCCAGTGCGGCCTTGAACTGCTCGATGCTCATGTTATTGCGCTGAGCGATGGTGCCCACCGCCTGGTTCAGCTCTTCGTCGGTGATACGAATGCCCGAACGTTCGCCGATCTGCAGCTGCAGGTTTTCCAGGATCAGGCGATCCAGGACCTGAGATTCCAGCGCGCTGGCAGGCGGAACGCCCTGTCCACGCTTGGCGATGGTCTGTTGAACTTCGCGGGTCCGCTGGTCGAGCTGGCTTTGCATGACCACGTCGTTGTCGACGATGGCTACCACCTTGTCGATGGGGCGCACTTCAGCGTGCGCCACGGTACCGATGAGTAGAGCGCCCAGCATCAGCGGGCGCAGACAATCAGAAAGCTTGGTCTTCACGTTCACGATAACCTTGGATGCCTTTGTCGAGGAAGCTTTCAACTTTCTGGCCAACAACGCCACCAAGTCCCTTCAACACGATTTGCAGGAAGATGCCGCGGTCGCCTTTCTCGTTCTGCGCCACTTCTTGAGTGGACTCGTCGTAGTCGACCCAGTAACGGTTGATCAGACGCAGCTTCCAGCAGCAGTTGTCATATTCGAAACCACCGAACGCTTCGAGCGTGCGGCTGCGGTTGTAGTCGTATTGCCAGCGGGCAATCGCGCTCCATTGAGGAATGACCGGCCAGATGACCGAGAAGTCATGCTGCTCGATCTTGTAGTAGTCCTTGATGACCGACCCATCCGGAAGGACGGCATCGCCACCGCCCACAGTCCAGCGACCTGTCGTCTGGTCGTAGCGGACCTGGTCGTTGCGGTAGCGGTAACCGGCGTTGAACACCTTGCCCGGCTCGTCTTCAGGCTGGTAGTGGAACATCGCGCTGCCCGAGCGGGTGCTGCGGCTGTCCGGGTCCCAGTTGAACGTCGAGTTGAGGCGCCAGTCTCGGTTGAAGCGGTAGTCGTACTCGAGCGCATACGGCGAAACGTCGGACTGGGCGTCCTTGCGGTCTTCGTAAGCGATACCCGGCAACTGGACCTTGCGGTCCTTGAAGTACAGCGCCTGGCCGACACTCAAACGCTGACGCTCGAAGCCGTTGTCTTCGATCCAGCGGTTGGTCACACCCAGGGACAGCTTGTTCTCGTCGCCGATGCGGTCACTGCCTACGAAACGGTTGTCGCGGAACAGCGACGCGTAGTCGAAGGTGGTTTCACCCGAGTCGAAGATCGGGATGTCGGTCTGATCCTTGTAAGGCACGTACAGGTAGTACAGACGCGGCTCCAGCGTCTGACGGTAGTCCTTGCCGAACCAGTTGGTGTTGCGATCGAAGAACAGGCCGCTGTCGACGCTGAATACAGGGATGGAACGGTCGACGCCACTGTCGAACTGCTCTTCGGGCAGCAGGGTCGCTTTGCCTTTGCCATCCAGGTCCAAGTCGTACTTGGTATAGACGTATTTCAGTTTCGGCGTCACGTAGCCATAGGACGCGCTCAGCGGCAAGCTGATCGACGGGGCAAGGTTCAGACGGTTGCCGTTGGCGCGCGCCAGACCGGCAATGTTTTCGTCCAGTCGAACCTCGGGGATGTCGTCTTCGTTGACGTAATTACCCGTCCGCAGATCCCGATCGAAGCGAACCAGCTCGGTGTCGTAGCCGAACTTCAGACCGCCCGGATTGTAGGGCAGCGTACCGTTGAGCGTGAGTTGCGGCAGACGTCCGTACGGGGTGATCTGGGTCACTGTCGTCAGTTGATATTGCTGCACGTTCAGGCCGGCGGTGTAGGTGTCGCCACGGTACGTCAACAGGCCCTGCTGGTTCAGGAAGTCATGGGTGCTGACGCCTTCCTGACCGCTCTTGAGGTCCTTGAAGTAATAAGGATCGCTGACCTTGGTGTAGTCGACCTTGCTCGACAGGCGAGAGTCCAGGCCGCTGCGATCCTGCCAGTTGATCATCCAGCGCGTGTCTTTGTAGTCGGACTGATCCTTGCGGTCGTCGTTGTCGTCGTTCAGGTAAGCCGCACCGAACTGACCTTCGCTGGTCTTGGTGAGGTAACGGAACTCGCCTTCGAGCAACAGGCCGCGTTTGGCCATGTACGTCGGGTACAATGTGGCGTCATAGTTCGGCGCCAGGTTGAAGTAGTAAGGCGTGAGCAACGAGAAACCGGTGTCGCTGCTGGCACCGATGGTCGGCGGCAGGAAGCCGGACTGACGACGGTCGTCGATCGGGAAATAGATGTATGGCGTGTAGAGGATCGGAATGTCCTTCACGCGCAGGGTCGCGTTGGTCGCGGTACCGAAACCGGTGGCCGGGTTCAGGGTGATGTTGTTGCCCTTCACCGTCCAGGCGTTGCTGCTTGGCTCACAGGTGGTGTACGTACCGTCCTTCAACCGAATGATGGCGTTTTCTGCACGGCGGGCGTACAGCGCGTTACCCCGCACGTTGGATTTGTGCAGCACGTACTCGGCGTTGTCGACCTTGGCTTCGCCGGTGTCCAGCTGGACCTCGGCGTGATCGCCCACGATCAGGGCGCCGTTGTCGCGCAGACGAACGTTGCCGTTCAGCTCGCCACGGTTTTCGGCCTGATGCAGGCTGGCTTCGTCGGATTCGACCTGCATCGACCCCTGGCGCATGACGACGTCACCGGCCAGCGATGCGATCTGTTCTTCCTGCTGATAACGGGAAGCCTTGGCGCCAATGAAGGTCGGCGCGTCGCTCTTGGCGGTCTTGTCGTCCATGCCAGGACGAATCGGCTCGATGTAGGCGCCGGAGCAATAAGGGCCGGTCTCGGCCAACTGAGCAGCGGTCAGTTTTTCACGAGGCACCCAGTCCAAGTGGCTGTAGTCGGCGCTGCGGGATTTCAGGCCACGGCCCTTGGCCTCGGTGACCAGCATCGTTTTGGGCACGACCTCACCGCTTTCGGTGACGGTCGACTCGGTTGCCGTGCTGCTGTTGGACGACACGCTGTTGGCGTCATGCACAGGGCGCGGAGGCAACTGGGCTGCATTGGTTTTCGGGGAGCAATCCCAGGAACCGGTTGCCGACGCCGCACAGTCGAACTGTTCAGCAGCAAACACGAACTGGGTGGCCAGAGGTTGCATCGCCAGCAGACTGCCAGTTACCAGCAACGGAAATTTTTTACGAAACGCGGGGGATTTCAATGCCATCTTATTAGTCCGGGCTTCCTGCGCGCCATCTGCCCGCGGGGGGCCGCACGCCTCTCGATGGGCTGAAAAAGATGTCGGATAATAAAGCATGACCCGCTTGACGGCTAGCGCCGTCGGAGACCCTTGTAATGCCAGATCAAGATGTACGCCTGCAACACCTGAAAGTTTGGCTCGATGAGCAGTTGCCAGAAGTGTTCGCAGCCCAAGGCTGGGGCGCGATACCCCCGGCCACGTTGACTGCGGCCAGCAGCGACGCCAGTTTCCGCCGTTACTTCCGCTGGGAAGGTGAAGGTCGCACTTTTATTGTGATGGATGCGCCGCCGCCGCAGGAAAACTGTAAACCGTTCGTGGATATTGCTCATTTATTGAGCAGCTCCGGAATTAATGTTCCGAAAATTTATGCCGAAGACCTGAATCAGGGCTTTCTTCTGCTCAACGATTTGGGTCGGCAAACCTACCTCGACGTGATCGATGAACAGAATGCGGATCGGTTGTTCGCCGATGCCATCGAGGCGCTGCTGGCGTATCAGCGGTTGCCCATGGAAGCGACGCTCCCTGTCTATGACGTGGCGCTGTTGCGCCGGGAGCTGGAACTCTTTCCCGAGTGGTATGTGAAGCGTCATCTGGGCATCGAGCTCGACGCGTCGCAGCAAGCCAGCTGGAACCGAGTGAGCGATCTGTTGATCGACAGTGCCTTGGCGCAACCCAAGGTGTTGGTGCATCGCGACTTCATGCCGCGCAACCTGATGATCAGTGACCCTAACCCGGGGGTACTGGATTTCCAGGATGCGGTGTACGGCCCGGTCACCTACGACATCACCTGTTTGTTCAAGGATGCGTTTCTCAGTTGGCCGGAAGCGCGTGTCGAAGGTTGGTTGAGGACCTATTGGGAAAAAGCCCTTGCGGCCGGGATTCCAGTGCAGGACGAGTTCGGCGAGTTTCACCGCGCCAGCGATCTGATGGGGGTGCAACGGCATCTGAAGGTGATCGGCATTTTTGCGCGCATCTGCCACCGCGATGGCAAGCCGCGCTATGTCGCCGATGTCTCGCGCTTCTTCTCTTATATAGAAGCGGTGCTGGCCCGCCGCCCTGAGTTGGTGGAGTTGAACAATTTGCTGACCAGCCTCGGGCAGCCCAAATGAAAGCCATCGTGAAGGAATGGATGTGAGCACAGTGTTCAAGAGGGCTGCATGAAAGCGATGATTCTGGCGGCAGGCAAGGGCGAGCGCATGCGGCCCCTGACCTTGCACACGCCCAAGCCCTTGGTCCGGGCAGCGGGCGTTCCATTGATCGAATACCATCTGCTTGCTCTCAAGGCAGCAGGTTTCACCGAGGTGGTGATCAACCATGCTTGGCTGGGACAGCAGATCGAGGACTACCTGGGAGACGGTCACCGTCTGGGGCTGAGCATTCGCTATTCCCCGGAGGGCGAGCCGCTTGAGACCGGCGGCGGCATTTTCCGGGCGTTGCCCTTGCTCGGTGATGAACCCTTCCTGGTGATCAATGGCGACATCTGGACCAACTGCGACTACACGGCACTGAATGCGCCGATCCGGGGGCTGGCGCATCTGGTGCTGGTGGACAACCCCGTGCACCACCCGACCGGCGATTTCGCGCTGGTGGGCGGTGAAGTCCGTGACGACGCGAGCCTGCCGCGTCTGACCTACAGCGGCATTGCCGTGCTCCATCCCCGGCTGTTCAGCGGCTGCACCGAGGGTGCGTTCAAACTGGCGCCCCTGTTTCGCGCCGCCATGGCGAGCGGCCAGGTGACCGGGGAGCATTTCACCGGGCGCTGGGTCGATGTCGGCACCCCCGAGCGGCTGGCGGAAGTCGAGAAAATCCTCGCGGTGAAGCCCTAGATGCTCTGGCCATTCACGGTGATCGGTGGCGGAGCCGGGTACGCGATTGCCAGCATTCCTGGCGCAATGCTTGGCGCGCTATTGGGCCAGGCGCTCGACCGCCGCCTGCACGTGCAAAGCCTGGCTGAGCTGCGCGAGCGGGCCAGCGGCCGAAAAGTGCCTCGGGATGACGAGTTGATCTTCATCCTGCTCGGCCGTCTCGCGAAGAGCGAGGGGCGCGTCGTCGATGGTCATATTCAGCAGGCGCGTGTCGAAATGCGTCGGTTGGACCTGAGCGAGCCCGCCACACGCCGCGCCATCGCGGCCTTCAACCGCGGCAAGGACGGTCGTGACAACCTGCGTGTTCACCTGACCCGCATGAAGCCTCAACCCAACGCGGCTGAAGGGTTGCTGCGTGCCTGCTGGCGCATGGCATGGGCGGACGGCAGGGCGTCTCGCACCGAGCGAGAGTTGATCCTCCTGTGGGGCAAATGGCTGGGCTGGACCGCAGACCGCGTCGAAGCGCTGTCGGCCACCGAAGATGATCAAAGGGCGCGGGCGCCTGCCAGCAGTGGGGGTGAGTATCAGGAAGCGCTGCGTTTGTTGGGGGTCAAGGCCGATTCGGAGCCCGCGCACATCAAACGCGCGTATCGGCGCTTGTTGAGCCGCCATCATCCGGACAAGATCGCGGGCTCGGGCGCAAGCCATGTCCAAGTGCGCGATGCCACCGAGAAAACCCGCGAGCTGCATAACGCCTATGCGGTGATTCGCGACAAACGCGGGTTTTGAAGGGGGCGGGCAGGGGGAGCGCAGTCAGTCAGCCTACTCTGCCTCCAGCCACCCACGCACTCGACGGAACAGTTGATCCTGCTCCATCGCCGTGTTCCCGGGAATGGCATTCAGGGTAATTTGAGTGAAGCGCGCGTTCTTCACTCGCTTGCTCGCGTCCAGACGGTCCTGTGCCTGTTGCCGAGGCACTGGCCTGTCTTTGTTGACGAAGTCTGCCGTGGCGACCTTGAGACTGGGCAGCACATCGGCCAGCGATGGCGTGTCGCGAACGGTCTCCACAGCGGTCACCATGACCAACTTCTGAACGGCAGGCGCCGGACGTTCGCTCAAATAACGCGCTGCCCAGTAAGCGCCTGTGCCATGCCCCAGCAAGACGATGCTGCGGGCTTTGTTCTGTTGGGCGAACGCCACTGCGCTGTCGATGCGCGCGAAGATTTTTTCCGCATTTGCCTTGGCCAGTTCAGCCTGTGCCGTGGCCTGCTCGGCGGCCGCGCTGGCCTCGGCTTCGGCGGCGGTGGTCGGATCGGGCGCTTTGGTTTTTTCCTTGTCGGTGGCAGCCTTGTCCTCGGTTGCAGGTGCATCCGCTGCGCGAGCGAAAATGCCGTCGTTGTAAGCATCTGGCAGGCTCAGACTCAGGCTGGCCCATCCCACATCCGGAAACTTGCGGCGTAAAGGGCCTACGGCGTTCGGCCAGTCAGCCGACTCATCGGCGCCGGGAACAATGATGACCGCCCCTTTGGGGTCGTCGGTATTGGCCGGTTTCCACAGCGCCAGGAACGTTTGGTCACCGGCTTGCAGTTGCTCCTGCTCGGCCTTCGGCACCTGACGTTCCAGCGCAATGGCGTCTTCCTGGCTGCGCGAGGGCAAGGTGGCGCGTTCCACTGGCGCTTCGGCCGGTTGGGCGTCCTTGGCCGGAGCGGGATCTGCTGCCCGTACAAGAGACGAGCAAGGTAGTATCAGAGTCAGGCAAATCGCGGGAAACATTGCGCGGACGGTGTAGGACATCGAATATTCCAAAGGCCAGAAACGATTCTGGCAGCCTAATGGGTTCCGGAGGGTTTGTCAGGCAAGTGAGTGGGCCTGCCAGGCGCACCCTGCACCGACGTATCGATCAGCATTCAGAGAAGTGGAGAAGACAGGTTGAGAATCCCTGTGCGGTGCCCTTGGGTTATCGGCCGTTCAGTCGCGCTCTTGATGGCAATGGTCTTGAGCGTGATGTTTTCCTCCGCATCGGCGGGTGCACCCGCCGCATCGCCCGATCCGTTGAACGTCGCTCAACGCGAGTGGCTTACCCATCGGGGCCAGTTGCGGGTCGGGCTGGTGCTGCAAGCGCCTTACGCACAGTTCGACCGACGGGCCCAAGTCTTGTCAGGTGCCAATGTCGACTTGGTCAATCTGCTGGCCAGAACCCTGCAGGTCGAGTTGTTGTGGCGCAATTTCAATGACCAGGCAGAGCTTGAGAAGGCCTTGGCTGAGGGGCAGATCGATTTCGCGCCGGGGCTCACGCAAACTCCAGCCGGATTGCGCATGTGGCTGTATTCCGATCCCTATATGCGGGTGCCGCAGTTGGTCGTCGGCGAGCGGGACGGCTCAGGCGCTGTGGATTTGGAAAAGCTCGATAGCCAAGTGCGAATCGCGGTTCGAATGCCCAGCACCACTGCCGACTACCTACGCGCCAACTACAGCCATCTGAACCTGCAGGGGGTGCCGCTTGAACGCCAGGCGCTGCAGCTGTTGCTGAGCCAGCAGGCGCGCTACGCGGTGGTCGATGAAGCGCAGCTAAGCCGCCTTTCCCGTGAGAGCGAGTTCGCCGGGCTCGCCGTGGTCGGAGACATTGGCTTTCCCCAGTTGCTGCGTGTCGCGTCCCGCCGTGACATGCCCATTCTCGCCGACATCATCAGTCAGGCGCTGAGTGCAGTGGCGCCGAAGGATCTGGACCAGCTTCATGCGCAATGGCTGCAGCCAAAGTACCCGCAGGTCAGCGAAATGCCCGGCCTCTGGAAGAACATTTCGCTGTTGCTGCTGGTGCTCCTGATCGCCAGCGCCGCTATCGTGTTCTGGCAACGCAAGGAACAGCAGACCCTGGAACGCGACTTGCTGGCTGCCCGGGAGAACATTGCTAAACGTCAGGCCAGCGAAGAAGCCCTTCGCCTGGCGCAGTTTTCAATCGATCAAAGCACCGTGGGCATTCTGTGGGTGAATTGGGACAGCCATGTGCGCTATGCCAATAAGGCGGCCGAGACCATGCTCGGGTATGAACGGGGTGGGGTTGTGGATCGCCCCCTGATCGACTTCGAGCCCAACCTCACGATGGATCGCTGGCTGAACCTCTGGAAGAACGCCCGCTCCAGCGACGACGCGCCGCAGAACTTCGTGAGTAATTGCGTACGCGCCGATGGCAGTGTTCTCCCTGCGGATGTATCGCTGAGCTTTCTGCGCTTTCGCGACGCCGAATACCTGGTGGTCTTCATCACCGACGTGACCGAGCGCCGGCGCTCCCTGGCTGCCCTGCAGGAGAGCGAGGGGCGCCTGCAAGTACTGGCCGAGCAACTGCGAGAGTTGTCGGCGCACTTGGAAACCGTCCGAGAAGAGGAAAAAGCGCGCATCGCCCGGGAAGTGCATGATGAGTTGGGTCAGATGTTGACCGTGCTGAAGCTGGAAACTTCCATGTGCGAACTGGCTTACGCCGATCTCGACCCTGGCCTGCGTGAGCGGTTGAACAGCATGAAGCGCCTGATTGCTCAACTGTTTCAACTGGTGCGGGATGTGGCGACAGCGTTGCGTCCACCCATTCTCGACGCAGGCATCGCCTCGGCCATCGAATGGCAGGCTCGCCGTTTCGAAGCCCGTACGCAGCTCCCATGCCTCGTCCAGGTGCCGGACAACCTGCCTGCCTTACCGGACGCGACGGCCATCGGCCTGTTCCGCATTCTTCAAGAGTCATTGACCAATGTAATGCGACACGCCGAAGCCCATACGGTCGAACTGGAGCTGAGCCTGAGCGACGGTGTGCTGTGCATGAGCATCGCCGACGACGGGCAGGGCTTCGACCCACTCGAAGAGCGTCCGGCATCCTTCGGCCTGGTGGGGATACGCGAGCGGGTATTGATCATGGGCGGACGATTGCATCTGGACAGCACGCTGGGAGAAGGCACAACCTTGCGTATCTACATTCCGCTGGAACCGGTCGCTCAGGAGCAAGTGCAGTGATTCGTGTATTGGTCGCCGAAGACCACACCATCGTTCGTGAAGGCATCAAGCAGTTGATCGGCCTGGCCAAGGACCTGCAAGTGGCAGGGGAGGCCAGCAACGGTGAGCAATTGCTGGAAGCCTTGCGTGTGACGCCATGCGAAGTTGTGCTGCTGGATATTTCAATGCCCGGGGTCAACGGCCTGGAAGCCATTCCCAGGATTCGCGCCCTGAGCAATCCTCCCGCCATCCTGGTGCTCTCGATGCATGACGAAGCCCAGATGGCGGCCCGTGCGTTGAAGATCGGCGCGGCCGGGTACGCGACCAAGGACAGCGATCCGGCATTGCTGTTGACGGCGATCCGAAGAGTGGCTTCGGGTGGACGCTACATCGACCCGGATCTGGCAGACCGCATGGTGTTCGAAGTGGGCTTGACCGACAGCCGGCCATTGCATTCGTTGCTGTCCGAGCGCGAATTCTCGGTATTCGAACGTCTTGCGCAGGGCGCCAACGTCAACGACATCGCCCAGCAGTTGGCCTTGAGCAGCAAGACCATCAGCACCCATAAGGCGCGCTTGATGCAGAAGCTGAACATCACGTCACTGGCCGAGCTGGTGAAGTACGCGATGGAGCACAAGCTGGTCTGAGGGCGTGTCTAAAAACGACCTTTGTCATTGCCTGTGATGGCCTCATCGCGAGCGGACATACGCCCACCTGTCACTGCGATCCCCAGTACGATTGAGCGTGCTCGCGATAGGGTGGTAGAGCGGAAAATTGTCTGTTTTGAATACATATCTGTTTCCGTCATCTGTGTAGGGGAATTCCTACACGGAAGCTTCCAGCTCACCTAGGGGAATCTCTCCTGCGCCCCGATTTGCGGGGGGTGTAGCCTCATCTAGGCTTGTTCCCACGGTTGATTAAACAAAGGTGTGGGTAATGAGCAACGTCGATTCAAGCGCTGGGGCGAATGATGTTCTGGTCAGCTTTCGTGGTGTGCAAAAGAGCTACGACGGCGAAGCCCTGATCGTCAAAGACCTCAACCTGGATATTCGCAAAGGCGAATTTCTCACCCTGCTGGGCCCGTCCGGCTCCGGCAAGACAACCAGTCTGATGATGCTCGCCGGTTTCGAAACCCCGACGGCCGGTGAAATCCTGTTGGCAGGCCGCTCGATCAACAACGTGCCCCCACACAAGCGGGACATCGGCATGGTGTTTCAGAACTACGCGCTGTTCCCGCACATGACGGTGGCGGAGAACCTGGCATTTCCCTTGTCGGTTCGAGGTCTGAGCAAGACTGACATCACCGAAAAGGTCAAACGTGCGCTGGACATGGTTCAGCTTGGCACCTTGTCTCACCGCTATCCGGCCCAAATGTCCGGCGGGCAGCAACAGCGCGTGGCGCTGGCTCGTGCGTTGGTGTTCGAACCCCAATTGGTCCTCATGGACGAGCCGCTCGGTGCGCTCGACAAACAGCTGCGCGAGCACATGCAGATGGAAATCAAGCACCTTCACCAGCGTCTGGGCGTGACCGTCGTCTATGTGACCCACGACCAGGGCGAGGCGCTGACCATGTCTGATCGCGTGGCCGTTTTCCATCAAGGGGAAATTCAGCAGATCGCTCCGCCGCGCACGCTCTACGAAGAGCCCAAGAACACCTTTGTGGCCAACTTCATCGGCGAAAACAACCGCATCAACGGCACCTTGCTCAGCCAGACCGGCGACCGTTGCCTGGTGGCGCTGGGACGCGGAGAAAAGGTCGAAGCATTGGCCGTCAACGTCGGCGCTGCGGGCAGCCCTGTCACCCTGTCGATTCGCCCGGAACGGGTGAACCTCAACGGTCGCAGCGAAAGTTGCGTGAACCGTTTCTCCGGCCGCGTCGCGGAATTCATCTATTTGGGTGACCACGTCCGGGTGCGCCTGGAAGTCGCCGGCAAAACCGATTTCTTCGTCAAACAACCGATTGCCGAGCTGGACCCGGCGTTGAGCGTTGGCGACGTTGTGCCCATTGGATGGCAGGTCGAGCACGCTCGTGCCCTGGACCCTTTGCAGGAAGCGCATTGATTCACCCGCGGTATGCGTAACCCGATGCACTTAGAGGCGAACCCATCGCCCATCGCTTAACCAACATTGTTCGTGGAGAGAGAAACAAATGCTCAAGACATTGAAGCTCACCGCTTTATCGGTCGGCATAATGTGCGCGGCGCAAGCCATGGCCGTCGATCTGACGGTCATTTCCTTCGGCGGTGCGAACAAGGCAGCTCAGGAAAAGGCCTTCTACGCCCCGTGGGAAAAAGCAGGCAACGGCAAGATCGTGGCTGGCGAATACAACGGCGAGATGGCCAAGGTCAAAGCCATGGTCGACACCAAAAGCGTGAACTGGGATCTGGTTGAAGTCGAGTCCCCCGAGCTGTCCCGTGGTTGTGACGAAGACATGTTCGAAGAGATCGATCCCGCCATTCTGGGCAAGAAAGAAGACTATGTTCCCGGCGCCATTCAGACATGCGGCGTCGGCTTCTTCGTGTGGTCGACCGTACTGGCCTACAACGCCGACAAACTCAAGACAGCACCCACCAGTTGGGCTGATTTCTGGGACACCGATAAATTCCCGGGCAAGCGCGGCCTGCGTAAGGGCGCCAAATACACCCTTGAATTCGCCCTCATGGCCGACGGCGTCGCTCCAAAGGACGTCTACAAGGTACTGGCCAGCAAAGACGGCCAGGATCGTGCCTTCAAGATGCTCGACAAGCTCAAGCCAAACATCCAGTGGTGGGAAGCCGGCGCCCAGCCGCCGCAGTTCCTGCAGTCGGGTGACGTGGTGATGAGCTCGGCCTACAACGGCCGTATCGCGGCGGTGCAGAAAGAAAGCAACTTGAAAATCGTCTGGAACGGTGGCGTCTACGATTTCGACTCTTGGGCCATTCCCAAAGGCGCGAAGAACGTAGAAGAGGCCAAGAAATTCCTGGCCTACACCCTCAAACCCGAGCAGCAAAAGACCTACTCCGAGAACATCGCCTACGGTCCGGCCAACAGTCAGGCTGTCAGCCTGCTGACGGCGGACAACCAGAAAAACATGCCGACCACGCCTGAGAACATCAAGGATCAGGTGCAGTTGAGTGTGGGCTTCTGGACCGACAACGGCGAGTCGCTGGAGCAGCGTTTCAACGCCTGGGCCGCCAAGTAAGACCGCGGCTTGACCGGGGGCGCTGCATTGGTCGGCGTCGCCCGCATGCCATAGCCGCTGGCCAGAGGCCAACCCTTGGCGGTTGTTGCACCACGTTTGAAGTGAGTTAACCGGGCGCTTCGCCTGCCTCTTCCTCCAGAAACAGGGCAGGCGAAGCACCCCTCGTTCGAAAGATTTCGGAGTTCGCTATGGCCACCGCCGTGCCCCTGACTGAAGGCGCCAGCCCGACCTTGAAGCAACGCCTGGCCCGTGCCGAGCGCGTCAACCGCTGGAAGGCTCAGGCGTTGATCGCGCCATTGGCGATTTTCCTCTTGCTGGTCTTCCTCGTGCCCATTGCGGCACTGCTGTACAAAAGTGTGAACAACCCGGAAGTGGTCGCTGGCATGCCGCTCACGGTGGCACAAGTGAGCCAATGGGACGGCAAGGGCTTACCCCCTGAAGCCGTCTACAAAGCGGCGAGCCAAGACTTGGCCGACGCTCGCAAAAACCAGACATTGGGCGATCTGTCCAAGCGCCTGAACCAGGAACTGGCAGGTTACCGCAGCCTGTTGGCGAAAACGGCCCGCGCCTTGCCTTTCAAGGAGGAGCCGGTCTCGTACAAAGAAGGCCTTGAAGCCATCGACGAGCGCTGGGGCGATCCGGCCTACTGGCAGGCCATTCGTCGCAATACCTCCAGCTTCACCCCGTATTATTTGCTGGCGTCGCTCGACCATCGCATCGATGACCTGGGCGAACTGGCCCCCGCGACGCCTGATCAGGCGATCTATCTCGACATCTTCGCCCGCACTTTCTGGATGGGGCTGGTGATCACCCTGTTCTGCCTGGTGCTCGCCTACCCATTGGCGTACCTGCTGGCGAATCTGCCAGCGCGTCAGAGCAACCTGCTGATGATCCTTGTGCTGCTGCCGTTCTGGACCTCCATTCTGGTGCGAGTCGCCGCATGGATCGTGTTGCTGCAATCCGGCGGCCTGATCAACGGCGCGCTCATGGCCATGGGCATCATCGACAAACCCCTGGAGCTGGTCTTCAACAGGGTCGGCGTGTACATCTCCATGGTCCACATCATGCTGCCGTTCATGATCCTTCCGATCTACAGCGTCATGAAGGGCATCTCGCCGACGTACATGCGTGCCGCGATATCCTTGGGCTGTAACCCTTTCGCCAGCTTCTGGCGGGTTTATTTCCCACAAACCTATGCGGGTGTGGGGGCCGGTTGCCTGCTGGTGTTCATCCTCTCGATTGGCTACTACATCACCCCGGCGCTGCTCGGCAGCCCCAACGATCAGATGGTCAGTTATTTCGTGGCCTTCTACACAAACACCAGCATCAACTGGGGCATGGCAACCGCTTTGGGTGGTCTGCTGCTGCTGGCCACAGTCGTGCTGTACTTGATTTATAGCTGGCTGGTCGGCGCCAGCCGCCTGCGTCTGAGCTGAGGAGAACGATTCATGTTGAGCCCTTATTCCTCACCCATTGAGCGGGTCTGGCATTACACGCTGCGTATTCTCTGCGCGCTGATTCTGTTGTTTCTCGTGTTGCCGGTGCTGGTCATCGTGCCACTGTCGTTCAACTCCGGCAGCTTTCTGGTCTATCCACTGCAGGGCTTCTCGTTGCATTGGTACCAGGATTTCTTCAGCTCCGCGGAGTGGATGCGCTCGCTGAAGAACAGCCTGATCGTCGCCCCGGCCGCGACCCTTTTGGCCATGGGCTTTGGCACGTTGGCCGCCATCGGCCTGACCCGCAGCAACTTTCCCGGCAAATCGCTGGTGATGGCCCTGGTCATTTCCCCCATGGTGGTTCCGGTGGTCATCGTCGGCGTGGCGAGCTACCTGTTTTTCGCGCCCTTGGGCCTGGGCAACAGCTACACCTCGCTGATTCTGGTGCATGCCGTGCTTGGGGTGCCGTTCGTGATCATCACGGTGTCGGCCACGTTGCAAGGCTTCAACTACAACCTGGTACGCGCTGCCGCGAGCCTCGGCGCATCGCCCATCACGGCCTTCCGCCGGGTAACCCTGCCGCTGATCGCACCCGGCGTCATTTCGGGGGCGCTGTTCGCCTTTGCGACCTCGTTCGACGAGGTGGTGGTGACGCTGTTCCTCGCCGGCCCTGAACAGGCGACCCTGCCACGGCAGATGTTCAGCGGCATCCGCGAGAACCTCAGCCCGACCATCGCCGCAGCAGCCACACTGTTGATCGGCTTCTCGGTGGTGTTGTTGTTGGCACTGGAGTGGCTGCGCGGACGCAGTGAGAAGCTGCGCACCTCGGCGGTGTGATCGACACGTCTTTGCGATCGCTCGTGCCCACCCTGCGTGGGCACGACCAGTAATCCGTTAAACTCCACCGCTCCTCACCCCGCCACGGAGACCGCGGTGAACGTCAATGACGCCAGTTTCGAAGAACTGCTCAACGCTTTGCACGACGGTGTCTACATCACCGACGGCCAAGGTACGACGCTTAAGGTCAACCATGCCTACGAACGGTTGACCGGCCTGAACGGTGCCGACTTGATCGGCCGTCCGATGCAGGAACTGGTGAAAGAAGGGGTCATCTCGCAGTCGGCTTCACTGCGCGTCTTGCAGGAGGGGCGTCCGGTGTCGGTGATGCAGAGCCTTAGCCAAGGCAAGAAGCTGCTGGTCAGTGCCACGCCTATTCTCGATGCCGATCACCGTATTTCCTACGTCGTCAGCACCGTGCGCGACATGACCGAACTGCTGCGCATGAAGCATGAGCGCGATGAGCTGCAACAGCTCAAGCAGTTGCGCAGCAGCACGGCCAGGCTGCACGCCGGCCAGCGGGACAATCTGCTGGATTCGCAGCTGATGGCCGATCAGGAAGTGTCAGGAAGGGTGTTCGCGCTGGCCCGGCAAGTCGCGGGCAGCTCGGTCAAAGTGCTGCTGCAAGGTGAAACCGGCGTCGGCAAGACCCTCGTCGCGCAGTTTATCCACAATGCCAGCCCTCGCGCCAAAGAGCCTTTTCTGGCGCTCAACTGCGGTGCGCTGCCGGAGAATCTGATCGAGGCCGAACTGTTCGGCTACGCGCCCGGTGCTTTTACCGGCGCAGGGCCGAAGGGCAAGCGTGGGCTGCTGGAGTTGGCCCATCACGGGACGTTGTTTCTCGACGAAATCGGTGATTTGCCGTTGGCGGTGCAGGTCAAGCTGCTCAAAGTCATCGAAGAGAATCGCTTCATTCCCGTGGGCGGGCTGGAGCTCAAGGAAGTGGACGTGCGCATCATCAGCGCCACTCACCATGACCTCAAGCAAAGGGTGGTAGAAGGGACGTTTCGTGCGGATCTGTTCTACCGACTGAACGTCGTCCCCATTCACATCCCGGCCCTGCGTGAGCGCAGCGAAGAAATTCCCCCTTTGTTGCAGTACTACCTCGACCGGTTCAATGCCCATTATGAGCGGCAGGTGCAGTGGGGTCTGGAAGCCCTGGACTTGATGTGCGAGTACGCCTGGCCAGGCAACATCCGCGAGTTGATCAACATCGTCGAGCGACTGGTGGTGACCAACCTGAGTGGGACCATCGAAGCGTTGGACCTGCCCGAGGACATTCTCAATTTCAACCCGTCTCTCGCCCATGACAGTCGACTGCCGCTGCGCAAGGTGCTGGAAAACGCCGAGCGCGCTGCGATCAGGGCTGCATTGCAGACCCACAAAACCACGCGCCTGGCGGCCAAGGCCTTGGGAGTCAGCCAGGCCACCGTGGTGCAAAAAATGAAGCGCTGGGAGCGCTCCGATTAGCGGCCCGCTGATCAGTTTTTCAATCACGCCCCGCTTCACCGATCAAAAAGCTGATCAGGACCGCCCGGTCTCTTTTGCTTCGACTGCCCGTGATTCGCCTTGAAGCCTTCTGCCGCGGGGCCTTCGGCGAATTGGCACAGCTTTGGCTATCTCCTCTGGCACGTCTTCACTAAAACAACGCACACAGGACGAGCCCGATGACCCTTTCCGCCTCGCGCATCAGCGCCTTCAAAATCGCGAACAAACTGATCACAGGTCAGGCTGCCATCGAGCAGTTGGCCACAGAGCTGACCCGCCTCAACGTCAATAACCCCTTGGTCGTCACGGACGCGGTTCTGGTCAAGTCCGGCACAGTGGACCTGGCGCTGGCGCAATTGGGCGGGCGGCGTTACGGCATCTTCGATCAGGTCAAGCCCGAACCTGAAATTGCCATTGTCGAGGACTGCACTCGCGCCTTTCGCGAGGGCGGTCATGATGGGTTGATCGGCCTGGGCGGCGGCAGCGCGATCGACATTGCCAAGGGCGTCGCGGCCTTCGCTCATCACGACGGGCCACTGGCCGAGTTGTTCGGCGTCGATCTGGTCAAGCACAAGGGCCCCGCGCTGATCGCGATCCCGACCACCGCAGGGACCGGGTCGGAGGTGACAAACGTCGCGATCTTCTCCGATAAGCAAGCCCAGCTGAAAAAGGGCATCGTCAGCGACTTTCTGTTGCCGGACGTCGCGCTTGTCAGCCCGGTCATGACACTGACCTGCCCGCGGAGCGTGACAGCGGCCAGCGGTGTCGATGCATTGGTGCACGCCATCGAGTCGTACCTTTCGGTCAACGCTTCGCCCATTACCGACGCCATCGCTCTGGGCGCGATCAAGCTGATCGTCAAAGCCTTGCCTAAAGCGTATGCCAACCCTGCCAACGTTCAGGCGCGCGAAGACATGGCCACCGCCAGCCTGATGGCCGGAATGGCCTTTGGTAATGCAGGCGTCGGAGCCGTGCACGCGCTGGCCTATCCACTGGGCGGCCGTTTCAACATTGCCCATGGGGTCAGCAATGCCTTGCTGCTGCCCTACGTGATGGAGTGGAACAAGATGGCCTGCGTCGAGCGCTTTCGCGACATCGCCGACGCCATGGGCTTGCAGGTGTCCGGATTGAGCGACAAGGACGCCGCCGATGAAGCCGTCAAGGCGATGGCCGATTTGTGTGCGGCCGTGGACATCCCGAGAGGCATGCGCAGCTTCGATGTCCCGGAAGATGCCCTTCCTTCGATGGCCGAGGAAGCCAGCAAAATCGATCGCCTCATGCGCAACAACCCTCGCAAGCTGACCGCCGCCGATATTGAAAAGATCTACCGGGCGGCTTACTGATCCGCACCACGCAACACGCCCGATCCAACGGTCGGGCAACGACCGATACAAGACCAATAAAACGGGTACACGACATGTCAAACACTCCCCCGCGTAGGAGCGAAAGCCCCTACATCCCTTTCGGCCCTTTCAAAGTGCGGCTGCCGTTTATTCATTACAAATTCGAGATGCCGGACTACTTGCAGGGCTTACTGATGTGCGCTGTGGATCTGGCCGCCATCCCGCTGATGACCGAATTGCTCGGCATGCCGTTCGAAGTGGCGCTGGCCGTTGTGATGCTCAACGGCCTGTTGTATCTGACTCACCACTTGCTTGGCGATCCGACCGTTCCGGGCTGGATCACCCCGGCGGTGCCCCTGCTGATGGCCTACTGTGCGCAATTCCCGATGGGGCCGGAGCGCGTGCATGCATTGATCGCCTTTCAGTTGATGCTTGGGGTGTTCTCGATAGCGCTGGGCATGACGGGGATGGCCAGAAAAGTGGTCGAGTATGTGCCCCCTGCCATCAAGTCCGGCATCATCGTGGGCGCCGGGTTCAGTGCAGTGATCGCCGTCTTCCAGGTAGGTGGCAAATTCAACGTCCTGCCATGGACCATCTCCATCGCCGTGGGCATCGCGTTCTATTTGATCTTCTCCCAACACTTCAATGAGTTGAAGCAGCGCAATCGCTTTTGGTGGAACTTCGCCAAGCTGGGCATCTTGCCAATCATTCTGTTGGCGGTGGTGATCGCTCCGCTGTTCGGCGAGGCACCCTGGCCGACCATTCAGTGGGGCATCAGCAAGCCCGACTTCGCTGGCCTGTGGCACGACTACACCGTCTTCGGGCTGGGCATGCCGCCGCTCTCAATGTTCATTTCGGCGCTACCGACCATGCTCGCCGTGTACATCATCGTGTTCGGTGACGTGCTGAGCGCGAAGTCGCTGCTCGACGAGGCGGAGACTGTCCGCACCGATGAGGTCGTCGATTACAACCCGGATCGCGCGCATTGGATTTTCGGTGCACGCAACGCGTTCATGAGTATTTTCGGCCCGGACGTCGCCATGTGCGGCCCTAAATGGGCGGCGATGCTGGTGGTGGTCATCGAGCGTTTCAAAGGCGGACCCAAAGCGATGCAGTCGATCATCGGCGGTGTCGGCTCGTTCCGCTGGGGCACTAACACCGGGCTGTTGCTGCTTCCGGTCGTGACGCTGGTGCAGCCAATTCTTGGGGTTGCGCTGTCGCTGACCCTGCTGATCCAAGGCTATGTCAGCGTCCGCCTCGGCATTCTAGAAGCGCGCAGCCAACGCGACCTGGGCATCGCGGGCGTGATCGGCGCGGTGCTGGCGATCAAAGGCGCCAGTTGGGCGTTCGGCGTCGGCGTGGTGTTGTGTCTGTTGATCTACGGCAAGAACTTTTTCAAAGGCGAAGTGGACGGCACTTTCAGCAAAGATGTGAAAGCGCCGGATGCGAAGCCGGTCATCAAGGCCGAGCGCATCGAGGAAGAAGCGTTGGCTGATTGAGCCCGACTGTGGGGTAGGGTCGCTCCCGCGCAGCGCGTGGGGGTGATCCGAAGTCGCCGCCAGGGGGTGGCCCCGCAGGTGAAGTCTGGGCATCTGCCGTGCGTAGGAACCTGCATTCATCCGCCGCACGACCCATGTTCGAAACTCTGGAGTACAATGCGCGCCACCGTGATTTCGCTCAAAAAAGGTGCGTCATGCAGCCCTTCGCTATTGCTCCTTCGATTCTGTCCGCCGATTTCGCCCGCCTGGGTCAGGAAGTCGACAATGTTCTGGCCGCCGGCGCCGACATCGTTCACTTCGACGTCATGGATAACCACTACGTCCCCAACCTCACCATCGGCCCGATGGTCTGCGCGGCGTTGCGCAAATACGGCATCACCGCGCCCATCGACGTACACCTGATGGTCAGCCCGGTGGACCGCATCATCGGCGACTTCGTCGAAGCCGGTGCGACCTACATCACCTTTCACCCGGAAGCGACCCAGCACATCGACCGTTCGCTGCAACTGGTGCGCGAAGCGGGCTGCAAATCCGGCCTGGTGTTCAACCCGGCGACCCCGCTGAACCTGCTCGAATACGTCATGGACAAGGTCGACATGATCCTGCTCATGAGCGTGAACCCCGGCTTCGGTGGCCAGAAATTCATCCCTGGCACGCTCAACAAGCTGCGTGAGGCGCGAGCACTGATCGATGCCTCCGGGCGCGACATCCGCCTGGAGATCGACGGCGGCGTCAACGTCAACAATATCCGTGAGATCGCTGCGGCTGGGGCCGACACCTTCGTCGCGGGCTCGGCCATTTTCAATGCCCCCGATTACAAAGAGGTCATTGAAAAAATGCGTGCAGAACTGGCGCTGACTCGCTGATGAGCGGCTTCGAACAGCTCTTTCCCGGCCGCCTGCCTCGGCTGATCATGTTCGACCTGGATGGCACCCTCGTCGACTCGGTGCCAGATCTGGCCGCCGCTGTGGACAAGACGCTGACTCAGCTCGGTCGCGCCCCTGCCGGCATCGAACGGGTCCGTGACTGGATCGGCAATGGTGTTCGCGTGCTGGTGCGGCGCGCGCTGGCCAATGGGATGGACCACTCGGCTGTCGATGAGGCCGCGACCGAAGAAGCGCTGGCGATCTTCATGGAGGTCTACGGCGACAATCATTCCCTCACGCGCGTTTACCCCGGCGTGCGCGAAACGCTGAAATGGCTGCAGAAGCAAGGGGTGGAGATGGCCCTTATCACCAACAAGCCGGAGCGTTTCGTGGCGCCGCTGCTGGACGACATGAAGCTGGGGCGTTTCTTCCGCTGGATCGTCGGCGGTGACACGCTGCCTCAGCAGAAACCGGATCCGGCAGCGTTGTTTTTCGTCATGAAAATGGCCGGGGTGCCCGGCTCGCAGTCCCTGTTCGTGGGCGACTCCCGCAACGACGTGCTGGCGGCGAAGGCGGCCGGTGTCGCCTGCGTCGCATTGAGTTATGGCTATAACCACGGGCGTCCGATTGCCGAAGAGTCCCCGGCGCTGGTCATCGACGATCTGCGCAAACTGATTCCCGGTTGCTTAGAAGCGGGGGCTGGGATAACGTTGCCCGACGTTCCACACCCTTCCTTTAGAGAATCCATCGTGGTGGTCACTCGCAAACTCTGGATGAAAGTCATCAAGGCCCTGGCCCGTTGGCGTTGGCGCGCCTGATTTGAATCTGGCCGGGCTTCCGGCGCGTTTGCATACCTGACCGTTTTACCTCTTGCCACGAGGCTGATCATGATCCGCGAAGAATTCCTGCGTTTGGCCGCTGAAGGCTACAACCGCATTCCGCTTGCTCTTGAAACCATCGCCGATTTCGACACGCCGCTGTCGATTTACCTGAAACTCGCCGACGAGCCGAATTCTTACTTGCTCGAATCGGTTCAGGGCGGGGAGAAGTGGGGGCGTTACTCGATGATCGGTCTGCCATGCCGCACGGTGCTGCGTGTGCATGATCACACCGTGAGCGTGACCCATGACGGCGTTGAAACCGAACGCTTGGAGGCAGAAGACCCTCTGGCGTTCGTCGAGACCTTCAAGGCGCGTTACAACGTCCCGACCATCCCCGGCCTGCCGCGCTTCAATGGCGGGCTGGTGGGTTATTTCGGCTATGACTGCGTCCGATATGTCGAGCCGCGATTGGGCAAATGTCCGAATCCTGATCCAGTCGGTGTGCCGGACATTCTGTTGATGGTGTCCGACGCCGTGGTCGTCTTCGACAACCTCGCCGGCAAGATGCACGCGATCGTGTTGGTTGACCCCGCCCAGCCTGAGGCCTACGAGGCGGGCCATGCTCGCCTGCAAGCACTGATGGAAAAGCTGCGCCAACCGATCACGCCACGTCGCGGGCTGGATTTGACCCGTCCGCAAGCGGCTGAGCCGGTGTTTCGCTCCAGTTTCACCCAAGGCGATTACGAAAACGCGGTCGATACGATCAAGGAATACATCCTGGCAGGGGACTGCATGCAAGTGGTCCCGTCGCAGCGCATGTCCATCGACTTCAAGGCCGCGCCTATCGACCTGTACCGCGCGCTGCGTTGCTTCAACCCGACGCCTTACATGTACTTCTTCAATTTCGGCGACTTCCATGTTGTCGGCAGTTCGCCCGAAGTGCTGGTACGTGTCGAAGACAACCTGATCACCGTACGGCCGATCGCCGGTACACGTCCGCGCGGTGCGACCGAAGAAGCGGATCATGCGCTGGAAGTCGATCTGCTCTCCGACGACAAGGAAATCGCCGAGCATTTGATGCTCATCGACCTGGGCCGCAACGACACCGGTCGCGTCTCGGAGATCGGCTCGGTGAAGCTGACCGAAAAGATGGTCATCGAGCGCTATTCCAACGTGATGCACATCGTTTCCAATGTCACCGGCCAATTGAAGCAGGGCCTGACGGCGATGGACGCCCTGCGGGCGATTCTGCCGGCCGGCACCCTGTCCGGTGCACCGAAGATTCGTGCGATGGAAATCATCGATGAGCTGGAACCGGTGAAGCGCGGCGTGTATGGCGGAGCGGTGGGCTACTTGGCGTGGAACGGCAACATGGACACCGCGATTGCCATTCGCACCGCAGTGATCAAGAACGGTGAACTTCACGTTCAGGCGGGCGGCGGGATCGTGGCCGACTCGGTGCCTGCGCTCGAGTGGGAAGAAACGCTGAACAAGCGCCGCGCCATGTTTCGCGCCGTGGCGCTGGCCGAGCAGACCCCCGAGGGGTAATGCGCCGCTGATGGGGTCGAACGCGGGTGTCTCTGGCCCCGCGTTTCCCTTTAGTTGCCGGGGGCCGGTCCGCAGAGCTCAACGTGTTTCGGTGCGCGCAACCTACCCAAACAGAGTGGCTGATCCGCCTCTTGAGCGCCGTTCTGACTCCTTTCAGTGGTTTTTTCTGGCGTAGAATCATATTGCGCCGGGTGACCCGGTACGCTAATGTCCCGAAACGTTTAGATGAGACTCCTTCCGTGACGACTGTCAGCAAACTCTTGATGCGCGTTATCAAGGCCCACGCCCGTTGGCGTTGGCGCGCCTGACTTTTCCCCTGCCGGATTCCGGCTCTGCTACACCCTGCCTTCGAACAACGCCTTGCGCGACAGTTGACCCTTCCCTTGGCGGGACATGCCAGGCGATGAGTCAGGCAAAGTTTCGAAGGTTCGCACAAGGTCAGATTTCAAGAGGTTAAGCACGCCATGCTGCTGATGATCGATAACTACGACTCTTTTACCTATAACGTCGTGCAATACCTGGGCGAACTGGGCGCCGACGTTAGAGTCATCCGCAACGATGAAATGACCGTGGCCGAAATCGAAGCGCTCAATCCGGAGCGCATCGTGGTTTCGCCAGGCCCCTGCACGCCTAATGAGGCGGGTGTCTCCATCGACGTCATCAAGCACTTTGCAGGCAAGCTGCCCGTGCTAGGCGTTTGCCTCGGCCATCAAGCGATCGGCCAGGCGTTTGGTGGCGATGTGGTCCGCGCGCGTCAGGTGATGCACGGCAAGACCAGCGACCTGATCCATGAAGACCAGGGCGTGTTCGCAGGTCTCAAGCACCCTCTGACGGTCACCCGTTATCACTCGTTGGTGGTCAAGCGCGACACCTTGCCCGACTGCCTGGAGATGACCGCCTGGACTCAGTTGGAGGACGGCTCGGTCGACGAGATCATGGGCGTACGTCACAAGACGCTGAACGTCGAGGGCGTCCAGTTCCATCCTGAGTCGATTCTCTCCGAACAAGGCCATGAGCTGTTCGCCAACTTCCTCAAGCAGACCGGCGGCGTGCGTCAGGGTTAAGGACACTTCGATATGGCGATGGATATCAAAACGGCGCTGGGCCGGGTTGTAAATCAACTGGACCTGACCACCGACGAAATGCGCGATGTCATGCGCGAAATCATGACCGGGCAATGCACGCAGGCACAGATCGGCGCCTTTCTGATGGGCATGCGGATGAAGAGCGAAACCATCGACGAAATCGTCGGTGCCGTTTCGGTGATGCGCGAACTCGCCGATCAGGTTCAGTTGCAGTCGTTGGATCGTGTGGTCGATATCGTCGGCACCGGCGGCGACGGCGCGAATATCTTCAACGTTTCCACGGCCGCATCGCTCGTCATCTCGGCAGCGGGCTGTACCGTCGCCAAGCATGGCAATCGCGCGGTGTCGGGCAAGAGCGGCAGTGCCGACTTGCTGGAGGCGGCGGGTGTGTACCTGAACCTGACCCCGGTTCAGGTAGCACGCTGCATCGACAGCGTGGGGATCGGTTTCATGTTCGCTCAGACCCATCATCAAGCGATGAAGCATGCCGCGGGTCCGCGCAAGGAAATGGGGCTGCGCACGCTTTTCAACATGCTCGGTCCACTGACTAACCCGGCAGGGGTCAAGCATCAGGTGGTCGGTGTATTCAATCAGGCGCTGTGTCGCCCGCTTGCCGAGGTACTCCGGCGCCTGGGCAGCAAACATGTGCTGGTGGTGCATTCGCAGGATGGCCTGGACGAGTTCAGCCTCGCCGCACCCACGTTCGTGGCGGAACTCAAGAACGATCAAGTGACCGAATATTCGGTACAACCCGAAGACTTGGGTATCAAGAGTCAGAGTCTGTTTGGTCTGGTTGTGGAAAGCCCTCAGCAGTCGCTGGAGTTGATTCGTGACGCATTGGGGCGCCGCAAGACCGAAAATGGCCAGAAGGCGGCGGAAATGATTGTGCTCAATGCGGGTGCGGCGCTCTACGCGGCGGATCACGCGTCGACGCTGAAAGAGGGTGTGGAACTGGCCCATGACGCGCTGCATACCGGCCTGGCCCGTGAAAAACTGGAAGAGCTGGGTGCCTTCACTGCGGTATTCAAACAGGAGAATGAAGGATGAGCGTGCCAACGGTACTGGAAAAGATTCTCGCCCGTAAGGCCGAAGAGGTGGCGGCACGTCGCGCCAGCGTCAGCTTGTCCGAGCTGGAGACCCTGGCTGCCACAGCCGATGCCACGCGCGGGTTCGCCAAGGCACTGATCGATCAGGCCAAGCGCAAACAGCCGGCGGTCATCGCGGAAATCAAGAAGGCCTCGCCCAGCAAAGGGGTTATCCGCGAGAACTTTCAGCCTGGTGAGATAGCCAAGAGCTACGAAGCGGGTGGCGCAACCTGCCTGTCAGTGCTCACCGACATTGATTTCTTCCTGGGTGCCGATGCTTATCTGAAGGAAGCACGCAGTGCGTGCAAGTTGCCGGTCATTCGCAAGGATTTCATGATCGACCCCTATCAGGTGGTCGAAGCGCGCGCATTGGGTGCCGATTGCATATTGCTGATCGTATCGGCCCTCGAGGATGGACAAATGGCGGAACTGGCCTCCGTCGCCAAATCCAACCAGCTCGATGTGCTGGTTGAAGTGCATGATGGTGACGAGTTGGAGCGCGCGCTGAAGACCCTCGATACTCCGTTGGTCGGCATCAACAACCGCAACCTGCACACCTTCGAGGTCAGCCTGGAAACCACCCTTGACTTGCTCCCGCGTATCCCGCGTGATCGCCTGGTGGTGACCGAAAGCGGGATCTTGAACCGCGCCGACGTCGAATTGATGGAAATCAACGACGTGTATACCTTCCTCGTGGGCGAAGCCTTCATGCGTGCCGAAAAACCGGGTGTGGAATTGCAGCGTCTGTTCTTCCCGGAGAAGGGTGCGGCGATCAAGTCCAGTACGCTGGATTGATTGGGCAGGCATACCTGTTCCATAGGTGAGAGCAAGCTCACGCCCAGTGACCGTCGGCAGGCTATCGAATGAGTAGATACCTCGAGATCTGCGTAGAGGCTGGCCTGCAGGCCGAACAGGACCTGCTGGCCTCGGTGTGCGCCGGAGAGGCCGATCACGGACTGCTGTTCTGGCGGCCCAATGACCACGCGCTAGTCATGCCTCGGCGTCTCAGCCGCCTGCCCGGTTTTACTGAGGCCAGCGAAACGCTGGCGGACATCGGCTGGCCTGTTCTGCTTCGGGAAAGCGGGGGCGAGCCGGTCCCCCAGTCCCCCGCCACAGTCAACGTTGCGCTGGTCTACGTTCAGCCGAAGACGGAGCCTGATCGCGACCGTATCGAAAACGCCTACATGCGGCTGTGTCAGCCTATGCTCGATGTCTTGAATGAGCTGGGCGGCGTTGCATCGCTCGGAGAGGTAGACGGCGCATTCTGCGACGGCCGTTTCAACGTGAACCTCAACGGGCGCAAAATGGTGGGGACCGCTCAGCGCTGGCGTCAGAGTCAGGGCGGGAAACGCCCGGTGGTGTTGGCCCACGGTGCGATGCTGCTGGACAACGAGCGGGTCGACATGGTCAATGCGGTCAACCGCTTCAATGAGATGTGCGATCTTGAGCAACGTTGCCGGGCAGACAGTCACGTTGCGCTGCGGGAAATGTACGCGGGTAACGATTTCCTCGACCGGCTGACAGAACGCTACGCGGCCGTGCTGGTCGGCCTGTAGCAAAGGGCTCAGCGAGTGCCGTAGACCACCATGGTCTTGCCGCGCACGTGCACCAGTTTCTGCTCTTCCAGCGATTTCAATACGCGTCCTACCATCTCCCGAGAGCACCCCACAATGCGACCGATCTCCTGACGGGTAATCTTGATCTGCATGCCGTCCGGGTGAGTCATGGCGTCTGGCTGCTTGCACAGATCCAGTAGGCTGCGAGCCACGCGCCCGGTGACGTCCAGAAAGGCAAGATCGCCGACCTTGCGTGTTGTGTTACGCAAGCGCTCGGCCATCTGTCCGCCCATCGCGTACATCAACTCAGGATCATGCTGACTTAGCTCGCGGAACTTGGCATAAGTGATTTCGGCAACTTCACACTCGGTCTTGGCGCGCACCCAGGCGCTCCGCGAGCCGTCGTTGACAGGCTGAAAGAGCCCAAGCTCGCCGAAGAAGTCACCACTGTTCAGGTAGGCGACGATCATCTCCCGCCCGTCACTGTCTTCGATCAGAATCGTCACCGACCCTTTGATAATCAGGTAGAGGGACTCCGACTGTTCACCTGCACAAATGATGTTGGTTTTGGCCGGACAGCGCTGTCGTTGAGCGTGAGGAAGGAGTTTGTCGACCAGCTTCATTTTGTTTGGAGGGGTCATGGCAACCATGGGGGTATCCCGTAAAAAACTGCGCCCTGCGGCATTCTTATAGGTATCGGCAGTATTTCTGATTTACCGCAGTTCTACAGCGGCGATTCGCCATTTTTTCGGAAAATTCCTACATTTTTGTCCCGGAGCGGCAGTTTCCGGCCCGCGCAGCGGCACAGCGACCTTGTGCTAAGCTGGCCGCCTTTTTTCAAGCATTGGAGTCCTGGGGATGAAAGCGCGTATTCAATGGGCGGGTGAGGCCATGTTCCTTGGCGAATCGGGCAGCGGCCATGTGGTCGTGATGGACGGCCCGCCCGAGAGCGGCGGTCGAAACCTGGGTGTGCGCCCAATGGAAATGGTGCTGATCGGCCTGGGCGGTTGCAGCAACTTCGACGTCGTCAGCATCCTCAAGAAAGCGCGCCAGCCGGTCGAGAGCTGTGAGGCCTTCCTGGAGGCCGAGCGCGCCACCGAGGACCCGAAGGTCTTCACCAAGATCCATTTGCATTTCGTGGTCAAAGGCCGTGGCCTGAAGGAGGCCCAGGTCAAACGCGCCATTGAACTTTCGGCTGAAAAATATTGCTCGGCGTCCATCATGCTCGGCGCTGCCGGCGTCGAGATTACCCACGACTACGAGATCATCGAGCTGGGTTGATTGACAGGAAAGGCGCCATTCCGGCGCCTTTCCGATACGTGCCCCCACAGAAGACAGCCCTCGCTGTCGTGACCCTTCTCAGATGCGGTAAGTGCTCTTGGTCATCACCTTGGCCAACAGGCTCATGCCAAACTTCACCGGGGCCGGGAAGCGATAGCCCCCGGCTTCAATGGCGCCTTCGGCGTGCTGTTCCTCATCGGTTCGCATCTGCTCCAGAATGGCGCGGGACTTTTCGTCCTCTGCTGGCAGCTGTTGCAGGTGCTCGTTCAAGTGTTTGCACACCTGATCTTCAGTGGCTGCGACGAACCCTAGACTGATTTTGTCGCTGATCAGGCCAGCGACCGCGCCGATCCCGAACGACATGCCGTAGAAAAGCGGATTGAGCACACTGGTGTGACTGCCCAACTGATGGATGCGCTGCTCGCACCACACCAAGTGGTCGATTTCTTCTTCCGCCGCGTGCTCCATCGCTTTGCGCACCTGGGGCAACTTCGCGGTCAGGGCTTGCCCCTGATACAGCGCTTGAGCGCAGACTTCACCGGTATGGTTGATGCGCATGAGACCGGCGACATGACGGGTCTCGGTCTCGCTCAGCTTCGAGTCACGCTGGACGATGGCAGGTGAAGGGCGATGAGCGTGCGCACTGGCGGGCAGCAGCGTTTTCATCGCCGCATCGGCTTGCAAGAGAAAACGATCAATAGGGGAGTAGTGACGTTCGGTAGCCATGGGCACCTCCGGATAAAACCACGGCGGTCAGTCTACCTCAATCCGCAGGGCGGGGCTTGCTCTGCATCAGCCCGCCGAGGCGCCAAACAGACACCTGGCGAGCATAACGCGTTGAAATCGCGACTTAACCCGGCGGCCAAGTCATTTGACGTTTGCCCAAGACATGCAGGTGAATGTGATAAACGGTCTGGCCGCCTTTCTCATTGGTGTTCATGACCACCCGAAAGCCGTCTTCACAGCCTTGCTCTTTGGCCAGGCGCTGGGCAGTGAACAGAATGTGGCCCAGCAACCCCTTGTCCTCTTCCGTCACGTCGTTCAGCGTGGCAATGGGTTTCTTAGGAATGACCAGAAAGTGGACCGGCGCCTGTGGCGCGATGTCGTGGAAGGCCAGTACCTGATCATCTTCGTAGATGATCTTCGCCGGGATTTCCCGGTTGATGATCTTGGTGAACAGAGTTGTCACAGCCTTGTGTCTCCTTAGAAGAGGAATGATCCGAGTGTACTGGGGAGGTCATACCGCGCCCAGCCATTTCTTGAAGCTTGTGGTCAGGCCGACAGTCTCGACTTGATTATCGAGCTCCAGATTTTGCGGGTCAGCCAGCGACCCGTTACGCGCGGCAGACCGGTGATGAAACGGTTGCGCCATCCGGGAATAATGATCGCCTTGTTCTTGTCGAGCGCACGCACGGTATAGAGCGCAACCTCTTCAGCTGTCAGGGTTGTGTCGTTGATGAAATTGTCAGCGTTCAACTGGGCCGCGCGGAAAAACGAGGTGTGCGTCGGGCCTGGGCACAGTACTGAAACCTTCACCCCGGTTTTCTTCAGTTCTTCGCGCAGCCCTTCCGAAAAATGCAGAACGAACGCTTTGCTCGCCGCGTAGGTGCTCATCCACGGTCCAGGCTGGAATCCCATGATTGATGCCACATTAAGGATCTGGCCGCCGCCCTGTACGGCCATCAAATTGCCGACGGTGTGGCAAAGGCGGGTCATTGCCAGGACGTTGAGGTCGAGCAGGTCCTGCTCCTGCGCCCACTCCTGAGCGAGAAACGGTCCGCTGTTGCCAATGCCAGCGCAGTTCACGAGCAAGTCGATCTGCCTCTCGCCATCTTCCAGTTCCAAAAGAAAGCCGGAAAGGCGCAGCGGCTCACCCAGATCACAGGCGCGGAAAAGCACCTCGACGCCGAAGCGCTGGGTAAATTCGATTGCGATGCTCTCCAGCATGTCCCGATGGCGGGCCACCAGAATCAGGTGGCGACCACGACGGGCCAGCGCTTCGGCGATGGCCAGGCCGATACCGCTGGATGCGCCGGTGACGAGGGCGTAACGGGTCATGCTGTTCTCCAATAAGGTGTTGCGAGTGTCGAGACAGCGTCCTTGCTGCCAGGCAGTTATTGATCGTCGTCTGTGCCGGATAGCTCATCGACCTCTGGAGGATCGACAGGAACGATGGGTTCGGCAGCGCCTTCGGCGTCATCGTCATACGGCAGCGATTGTTCATACTCGCCGGTGGTGATTTCGACTTCTTCTTTGACTTTTTGCAGGCCACCCATCAGGCCACCCGCGAACACCACGGCGAGAAAAATTACCCAGAGAGCGGCGAGGCATTTGACCCCTCTGGTATTGGGCGGAGGCGGCGGGCCGTAACGATTCGGACCACTGTTCCCTGGGATGATCATCATCAGGAAAGGAAAGAAGCTGCCCACGAATGGCACGAGATTGAGCAACAGCAGCCAGGCTGACCATCCCGCGTCGTGCAGACGTTGCGCCCCCATCTGAATGCTGATGACGACTACCGCCACAAACAGAACGGCGGCCAGCAGCCCGCCAGCCACCAGCGACAGGCTCATGACCCCAAAGCACAAGGCCGCGAGCAGCAAGCCTATGAACGTCAACACCATGGTCCAGGCCAGATAGCGCAGCCTGCCGATACGACCTTGCACGGTAAATACCTTCAGCTCTCCCACGGTCGGCCACGGCTGGGCGACCGCAGAGCGCGGCGGCGCATAGGGCGATTTGGGCTGCTCTAGCGCGGCGTGTACGGGCGCTGGTTCTTCGATGTCTTCAAGAGTCCAGGCGACAGGCTGCTCCGCCTCGACTCGGGCATCCACCCCTGCGTCATTCAGTGCTTTCAAATAGCGCTGCGCATCGTCATGAGTCAGGCCTCGCTTGAGCGTAATAGGCTTGCCAGAGAACAGCCGGTCGACGGAGGACACGTCAGTCTTGAACAGTTGCGCAAGGTTCAGACGTGCAGTCTCCAGATCGACCCCTGTTCGGAGCTGCCCTTCGAAAACGATCTTGAAATGCTCGGCCATGGTTGGCTTCCTTGTCAGGGTTGAAGGCGTCTCTTGCCAGAGATCAGAACGGCTTGACCACTACGAGAATGACGACAGCCAGGAGAATCAGAACCGGAATTTCGTTGAACCAGCGGTAGAACACGTGACTACGGCCATTTTCGCCCCGCGCGAAACGCTTCACTTGAGCGCCACACATATGGTGGTAGCCGATCAGGATGACCACCAGCGTCAGCTTGGCATGCAGCCAGCCCTGTTGGAGGTAGCCGGGGATGAGTGTAATCAGCCAGATACCAAACACCAGCGTTGCGATCATGGCGGGCCCCATGATGCCGCGATAGAGCTTGCGCTCCATGGTACAGAAACGTTCACGGCTGACGGCGTCTTCGCTCATCGAGTGGTAGACGAACAGGCGGGGAAGGTAGAAGAGGCCTGCGAACCAGCAGACGAGGGAGACGATGTGCAGTGCTTTTATCCACAGATAGAGCATTTTGGTTTTTCCAGGATCACGGTGGCGCAAATAGTAGTGGCTTGCGTGCCCGTACGTCACGTTCACGGTTGTCCCGAGGGCGACGGACTCATATCATCAGCGGCTTTCCAGTGGTTTCGTTGAGGGCAGGTTATGGTCAAGGTCGGTATCGTCGGTGGCACGGGTTACACCGGCGTCGAGTTGCTGCGTCTTCTGGCACAGCATCCGGAAGCAGAAGTGGTCGCGATCACTTCGCGTTCCGAGGCGGGTTTGCCGGTCGCCGACATGTATCCGAACTTGCGCGGTCATTATGACGGACTGGCCTTCAGCGTTCCCGATGTGAAGGTGCTGGGTGCCTGTGACGTGGTGTTCTTCGCGACGCCTCATGGCGTTGCCCATGCGCTGGCAGGTGAACTGCTCGCAGCCGGTACCAAAGTGATCGACCTTTCCGCAGATTTTCGTCTGCAGGACCCAGTCGAATGGGCCAAATGGTACAACCAGCCCCACGGTGCGCCTGAGCTATTGCCTGAAGCGGTGTACGGCCTCCCGGAAGTCAATCGCGAGCAAATCAAAGGGGCTCGCCTCATCGCCGTACCGGGCTGCTACCCAACCGCCACCCAGTTGGGCTTCCTGCCGTTGCTCGAAGCAGGTCTGGCGGATCCGTCCCGCCTGATCGCCGACTGTAAATCCGGCATCAGCGGCGCAGGACGTGGCGCTAGCGTCGGGTCGCTGTATTCCGAAACGAGTGAAAGCTTCAAGGCCTACGCCGTGAAAGGCCATCGCCATCTGCCGGAGATCAGCCAAGGGCTGCGTCGCGCAGCGGGTGGTGACATCGGTCTGACCTTCGTACCGCATCTGACGCCAATGATTCGTGGAATTCACGCCACGCTGTATGCGACGGTGGTCGACACCTCCATCGATCTGCAGGCATTGTTCGAAAAGCGCTACGCCAATGAGCCTTTTGTCGATGTGATGCCGGCCGGCAGCCACCCCGAGACGCGCAGCGTTCGCGGTGCCAACATCTGCCGCATCGCCGTTCACCGTCCTCAGGGCGGCGATCTGGTGGTGGTATTGTCGGTCATCGACAACTTGGTCAAGGGCGCATCGGGCCAGGCAGTGCAAAACATGAACATTCTGTTCGGATTGGATGAGCGCCTCGGACTGGCTCATGCAGGCATGCTTCCCTGACAAAAGCGTCCTCAGGCCTTGAGGGCGCTGCAGGGGCGCAGGCGTTTGGCTTGCCCCCTGTCGCTCGAAGCCTGTCGCTGTCACTGGAATAGTTGACCAATTTTCTAGGACAAGCGGATAATGGCCGTCATTACGCAATATGACGGCTTACCGCCGGGAGATTTGAGCATGAGTGTTGAAACCTTCACACCTACGGCTCTGGAATTCACGCAAGGTGCTGCGCACAAAGTGAAAACCCTGGTCGATGAAGAGGGCAATGACCGCCTGAAGTTGCGAGTTTTCGTGACCGGTGGCGGCTGTTCCGGTTTCCAGTACGGTTTCACCTTCGATGAAGACGTTGCCGACGATGACACCGTTGTCGAGCGAGAAGGTGTGAGCCTGGTCGTCGACCCGATGAGCTTCCAGTACCTGGCCGGCGCAGAAGTGGACTATCAGGAAGGGCTGGAAGGCTCTCGTTTCGTGATCAAGAATCCGAACGCCGCGACGACCTGTGGGTGCGGTTCTTCCTTCTCGATCTGAGCCTTGCTGGCAACGACGTCCTGCAAAAAAGCCGCGTTTGTTACGCGGCTTTTTTTTGCATCATGCCGATCGATTCAGGCAGGGTAAATCGCCCCTAGAACCCGTAAGCCCTTGGCTCCGGTAACGCTGGGGCGGTTGGCAGGGACGCTTTCCAGCGCGCAATGTGCCAGCCAGGCAAACGCCATGGCTTCCACCCAGTCAGGGTCGACGCCGAAGTCGGCTGTACTGGACACTTTGGTATTCGGCAGCAGTGCCGCCAGTCGACCCATCAAGGCCTTGTTGTGAGCCCCGCCGCCGCAGACCAGCAATTCTTTGGTCTGCGCTTGAGCTGATTGCAACGACTCGGTGATGCTCAAAGCCGTTACTTCAAGCAGCGTCGCTTGCACGTCTTCGGGCCTCAGCGTTGGCAACTGAAACAGGTGATGATGAACCCAGCCAAGGTTGAAGACTTCCCGCCCCGTACTTTTTGGGCCGCGAGTCTGAAAGAACTGATCGCTGAGCATGGATTTCAGCAGATCGGGGTTGACGGTTCCGCTGGCGCCCCAGGCGCCGTCTTTGTCGTAACTCAGGCCGCGCTGGGCTTGAATCCACGCATCGAGCAAAACGTTGCCCGGGCCCGAATCGAAACCTGAGACCGGTTTGTCGATTTCGATCAGGCTCAGGTTACTGAAGCCGCCGACGTTGAGAACTGCGCGGTAGTCCTTGTTATCGTCGAACAACGCTTCGTGAAACGCCGGGACCAAAGGAGCGCCTTGCCCCCCGGCGGCGATGTCACGCTTGCGAAAGTCGCTGACAACGGTAAGGCCCGTCAGCTCCGCGAGCAGCGCCGGATTGCCGATCTGAATGGTGAAGCCGCGCGCCGGTTCGTGCCGAATCGTCTGGCCGTGGCTGCCGATGGCTCGGATCTCACCGGCGGACACGTTCTGTTTGTCCAGTAACGCCAATACGCCTTGTGCCGCGAGGTGCACCCATTTCTGCTCGGCGATGCCTGCGCGCGCCAGCTCGTCGGGTCCACTGGCGCAAAGCCCCAGCAACTCAGCGCGCAAGTCGTCAGGCATGGGGATGTAATGAGTGCCGAGCAAACGCGGGCGGTCACCCTGTTCTACGAGTGCGAAGTCGAGTCCATCCAGACTGCTTCCGGACATTACACCTACATATAAAGTCATGGGTCAGCGCTTACTCGAGGCCAGCATGGTGGCCTTTTCCTGGTCCATGCGCGCCATCAGTGGTTGGCTCTCCTGCATGAACCGCTGTTTTTCGGACTTGGCGATCGGGTCTGCCATTGGCAGTTTCTGACCCAGAGGGTCAACGTGAACGCCGTTTACCTGAAACTCGTAGTGCACATGCGGACCTGTGGACAGGCCGGTTGTTCCAATATAACCGATGACCTGACCTTGTTTGACCACCGATCCATTCTGAATGCCTTTGGCAAAACCCTGCATGTGGCCATACAGCGTGCGGTAGGTCTCGCCATGCTGGATGATCACCGTATTGCCATAGCCGCCGCGACGGCCCGCGAGGATGACTTTCCCATCACCCGTCGCCTTGATCGGTGTGCCGCGAGGTGCAGCATAGTCGATACCCTTGTGGGCGCGGATTTTGTTCAGGATCGGGTGCTTACGGCCCATCGAGAACAGCGAACTGATGCGAGCGTATTCTACTGGCGTGCGGATAAACGCCTTACGCATGCTGTTGCCATCGGCGGTGTAGTAATTGGTATTGCCCTGCTTATTGGTGTAACGCACGGCTGTGTACGTCTTGCCACGGTTAGTGAAACGGGCAGACAAGATATTGCCTGTGCCGACGGTCTTGCCGTTGATCACTTTCTGCTCGTAGATCACGTCAAATTCGTCGCCCTTGCGGATGTCCTGAGCGAAGTCGACGTCATAACTGAAGATATTGGCCATATCCATCGTCATGCTGTGGCTCAGTCCGGCGCGTTGTGCCGATTGCGAGAGCGAATTATTGATCACACCATGGACATAGGCCGTGCGCACGTTGGGTTTGCTGACATCGCGAGTAAAGGTGTAGCCCTTTTCGGTTCTGGACAGGCTGATGGTTTCCAGATCGCTCAGCTTGCTGTGTAGCTGCTTGAGGTTGCCATCCGGCCCAAGCTCGAATTGCAAGACCTGCCCGTTCTTCAACTGGCTGAACTGCTTCGCTTGCTTGTCGCTGGCCATGACCTCGTGCACCGCAGCCGCTGGCAACCCTACCTTCTCGAACAGCGTGGAAAGCGTGTCCCCTTTGGAGACGACGATCTCTCTGTGATTAGCGTTTTTCGCAGCGGCGACGGCTTCTTTTTTGACAGGCGCTGCCGCAGGCTCGTTTGTGGCAGTTCCTTCAGTGGCATCGTCGCCGTTGTCGATCTGCGCGAATGGAGATTCAGTCGGGAGTTCTGTGGCTTGAGACTGATCTTGAGCGTCTTGTTCTTGCTTGAGCTGCTCGATCGGGGTTTCCGGTTCGAGACTGAGGTGAGTTTTTTTGGCTTCGACATCACTGGATGGAAAAACCAGAAGGGCCAGGCTCAGCAGGGCCGCGATACCGCTGGCTGCGAGCAGGTGGCTCTTCGGATAAAGCGGAGGCGCTTTAGGCGGAGTGTCGTTCATAGGTAATTTTGACTTTGAAAAAAGATGAAATGGAAAAGATGAATGACATGATGAAGATGAAATAACTGTATAAAATATAACCAAAACCTGCCCGAGGCAAGCTTGCGTGCGGATCCGCTCCGGATTCGCGGGGCTGTTCTGTCCCGAACTTGTATTTGGGCGGTGATCTTGTATGGTTGTTTCCCTTTGAAATATGGCATTACGGGGCTGTTATGAAGTCGGTTGAAGAGCAGCTGGCGCTGATCAAGCGCGGCGCGGATGAACTCCTGGTCGAATCCGAATTGGTCGCGAAACTCAAGCGTGGTCAGCCACTGCGCATCAAAGCCGGTTTCGACCCGACTGCGCCGGACCTGCACCTGGGGCATACGGTGCTTATTAATAAGCTGCGTCAATTCCAGGAGTTGGGCCATCAGGTCATCTTTCTGATTGGCGATTTCACCGGCATGATCGGCGACCCAAGCGGAAAAAGCGCAACACGTCCGCCGCTCACGCGCCAGCAGGTGCTTGATTACGCCGAAACCTATAAATCCCAGGTCTTCAAGATTCTTGATCCGGAAAAAACCGAGGTGGCATTCAACTCCACCTGGATGGATCAGATGAGCCCTGCCGATTTCATTCGTCTTTCATCTCAATACACGGTTGCCCGCATGCTGGAGCGGGATGACTTCGACAAGCGCTATACCTCGAATCAGTCCATTGCCATCCACGAGTTTCTTTATCCGCTGGTCCAGGGCTACGACTCCGTCGCCTTGCGAGCTGATGTCGAGCTGGGTGGTACGGATCAGAAGTTCAACCTTCTTATGGGGCGTGAGTTGCAGCGCGCCTATGGTCAAGAAGCGCAGTGCGTCCTGACCATGCCCTTGCTCGAAGGTTTGGATGGCGTGAAGAAGATGTCCAAATCCCTGGGTAACTATGTGGGGATTCAAGAAGCACCCGGCATCATGTACAGCAAGCTGGTTTCTATTCCGGATGCGTTGATGTGGCGCTATTTCGAATTGCTGAGCTTTCGCTCAATGGAGGAGATCGGCGCGTTCAAGGCTGAGTGCGAGGCTGGGGCGAATCCGCGCGATATCAAGATCAAGCTCGCAGAGGAAATCGTCGCTCGTTTTCATGGCGAAGAGGCAGCTGCCTCTGCGCACCGTTCCGCGGGCAATCGCATGAAGGATGGCGAGCTGCCTGAGGATCTGCCGGAGATTGCGGTTCCTGGGACTGAAGACATGCCGATCGCTGCTGTCCTTAATAAGGCAGGGTTGGTCAAGAACGCGGCAATCGCTCGCGACCTCCTTGCGTCGGGCGGTGTGCGCGTTGATGGTGAGGTGGTAGATCGGAGCTTCATCTTCAAGCTGGGTGCGACACATGTTTGCCAGGCGGGCAAGAAGGCATTCGGGCGCATCACGCTGAGCTGAGGCTGGCGTCCGCTGCGCGGGGCGGTTTGCCGCCTCCTGCGGAGCCTGATGAGAAACTTTCCTCTTTTCCGAAATAAGTGCTTGACGGGCCTTCAGATGTCTCTATAATTCGCCCCACTTCCGGCGCAGTCGGAACCGAAAACTCCTTGAAGATCAACGAGTTGCGGGTTTCAGACAGA